>JAFGPR010000274.1 GCA_016936095.1 Ignavibacteriales bacterium
AGTTAAACTAAAAACTCAAATAAATTTTCTAAAAAAATCAATTATTTGAAGTCTCTACAACATAAACTAATTTTTCAGAAGTTTCTATACAATAAAAAGATATTATCTTTGGGTTGATATCGATTTAAAGATGTTTGCACCTCAATAGATATTATCTTTTTTATAATAGTAAATTCTATACCTAATTCGAAACCATAAGAGAAAGAAATATCTTTACTATATAAACACGTGGGAATACCTATCGATATTTTTATATCCTGGGAAAAGTTGATGGTAAATGATAATAATAAAATAATTATGATTTTCATTGTCATTTAAAATGAAAATTGTATCCCCGTAGATATCTCAATATTTCTTAAATTAATCCATTTTTTCTTAAAAAATTTATTCTCAATATTTAAATTTGTATAAGTTGTTAAAGTGTTATATAAAGTTTCTAAATTTAGCCAAAAATTTTTAGTAATTGGAATATTACAACCTATTATAAGATTAAATGAAAAAGTATTGTCGTAATTTTGTGAAAAAATAAACCCATAATCACTTTCTATCGCATGACCTCCTTCCATAAAGGAAATGATATTATAACATATTCCAAGTCCTAAATAAGGTTTTATTGGATTATCAAACGGATAATATAATCCAATTAATTTAATAGGTATATTCCAAAATTCACCTGTAATAATCTCATCTTGAGAAGTATTCAAATTGCAGTAAGATAATCCCATATTGGTTTGTAAATAAAAAGATTGATTATAAAGAGGAAAAGCAAAACTAAGATCCAGCTTATAAGAAGATTCAATATTTTCGTTGAATAGACCTGTTGATATATTAATTCCAATTTGACTTTGTGCCAAATTGATATATGTAATAAATAAAATTAATGAAATATATTTTAGATTTTTCATAATAATATACCTTTATCTGATAACTTCTCTTATTTCATAAGTTGGAATTTTTTCGACAAGTATCCAATGACTTGGTTCATTTACATTACAATCGCATGGATTAGGTAATATACATTCATATTCAAATCTATATCTTCTTTCAAATTTTCTCATCCACCCTGAATACCATGCAGCATCACAAAAATTTCTGATATTGGTAAAATCAGAATATGGATCTTGTAACTGATAAAACCAGATCATTTGCAATCCCAAGTTATATGCATGACCCAATAATCTTATATATTCACTTTGATCTCTATGTGCACCTATCCAATTAGATATTGATTTTTGTTGATATCTGTTTTTCATATCAGTCCAGCTTTCTCTTTGGTCGTCTGAGCCCTCTATATATATACAATCAATGATTTGATTTCTATCATCATATACTGTATAAAAGCACCCATCAGAATATGATACCATTTCTGTAAATTCTGGACAACGATGCCAATCACCAATAAAATATTTTGAGTTTGTTGTATTTAGTTTTATATAATTTCTTATCTCAATAATTTCTGACATTCTCCAATTGTTGTACAGTGTTTCATCAGCATAATATGCATATATAGTTCCATACTGAGATATTTTTTGTTGATATGTATGGCGAAAAATTTGAGCTATTATTTTATCTCTCGCAAACCCTGAACTTAATACTAAGTTAAATTTGGTTAAATCATATGCATCAGCGAATAAAATATAATTAAAACCATACTTATTTTTTAATTTTGCAATTTCAGTTGAATTCTGCATTCTATCATTATGAGGCCATATTCCCACTATTTTCCCTGGTTTTGTTTCGTATCGTTCCAATTCCCAAACATATTCCCATTTATACCCACAAGGTAATGCATCAGGTGCAATTATTGTTTCTTTGAGCATTTCATTACCTTTCGATTGCAATGTTAAACCAGTTTGTTGTTGTACCTCAATAATAGATTCTTCAGTACAAGATAATAAAATAAATAAAAACATAACTAAAATTAGAAAATTATTTTTTCCTTTCATAATTTATACCTTCTAGTTGTTATTTTAAAAGTTGTTAATAAATATTGATATTAAAATGAATTATTGTAAAATTATTTCAACTTTAAAGGTAAAATTAATAGAAATTTTACCTTTTGTCAAGAATAATTTACCAATAATAGAGAAAATATAATAATTCGGCACTACACATTGTTTTAACTTTTTTCTAATTGAAATATTTTTAAAACAATGAAAAAAGAAAACATAAAAGTTATTTTCGGAAGAAATCTTAAAAAGTATCGTGCAAAAATGGAATTATCGCAGGCAGCGCTTTCTGAGAAGTTAAATATTTCTAATAAACACTTAAGTAAAATTGAAGTAGGACATCAGTTTCCTTCGTCAGTTCTATTACAGAAAATTGTTGATACTTTGCAAATTTCCCCTTCCTCTCTGTTTCAATCTGAAGAATATATCATTGAAAATAATATTTCATTGAAGCAAGTCTATGAGATCATTGACGACGGGATTGAAAAATATTTAAAAGATGTAAAGAGTAAATTATTTGAGGAAATAAAGTAATAAATTAAATTGCCTTTGGCAGTACAATCAGAATAACAGTCCCTTGACTACTTGAACTTTCAATTGATATTTTACCGTTAATATTTGTTATAAATTTCTTAGCCATGCTAAGACCTAATCCCATTCCTTTCTCTTTTGTAGTGAAATTAATCTCAAAGACTTTATTTATAATTTCAGGTGGTATACCTACACCATTATCTTTTATTCTTAAAGAATAATTGTAGATATTTTCTTCGATAAATATTTCAATTAAATCTGCTTTAGCTTGAACTGAATTTCTGATTATGTTAATTAGTGTTCTTTTAAGATGATCGTAATCTGCTTCAATTTTTGATTCTTTATTATAATCAAATTTTATTTTAACTTTTTCCTCTGTAAATAAATCTACAACTTCTCTAATAGCAAGGACTAAATCAACTTTCTCGACTTTTATGCTTGGCATTTTTGCAAACGCAGAAAATTCCGAAGCAATGTTATTTAATGTTTCAATTTGATTAATAATTGTCTTCGTAACTTTCTCAAATGCTTCATCGAATTTTGGAGACTTATCACGATAAACAGCAATTAAATGTTGAACAGATAATTTCATCGGGGTCAATGGATTTTTAATTTCGTGTGCAACTTGTTTTGCCATCTCTTTCCATGCGATTTCTCTTTCCATATCAGCTAAGTCGTATTGATTTTTTTGTAAATCTTTTAGCATAAGATTAAAACCGTCAATCAAATCTTGTAATTCACTTTTGCTCTTTAGAACCAATTCAAAATTTAAATCACCACTTGCAACTGTTTTGGTTGCCGCAGTAAGTTTTCGGATAGGTAAAGAAATCCTATCAGATAAAATTGTGCTTAAAATAATTATAAATATAATTGCTAGAGAGTAGGTCCCGAATAAAAAAACATTCACTTCTGTTTGCGACATTGGAATGGATATTTTATTAAACGCATCATCTATCTTTATAATGTAAGGTTTATTTGCTAAAGTCGCATTATAGAATAGAGATGTGTACGTATAATTTTCAATTTCCTCATTAGTTAACCAATAATTTTGTTTTTTATAAACTATTTCGTTGAATGCTTCAGGATTAACTATTGATGGAATTAAACCAATATTCATAAAATTCTGTTTTGAATTATATTCGACAAATTGTCCATTATATACTGAATAATTTATATTCAAATCCCTTGTTGCTTCACCATACAGTTCATTTTGCGTAGCAGGTGAATGTAACAAATAATCGTTTATGTAAAATTCAATATTTTTAGCACGCTTGATTAGTTTATATAAAATAGATTCATTATTTTTTACATCGGTTAAATTACTAAAATATATGGCTAAAAGAAGAAGAGGTATTATTGAAATAATAATAAATGAAAATAATAGTTGTGTCTTGAAGCTAAAGGCAATTTTCCTATAACGAATTATTTTAATAAATAAGTAAAGAAAAATTATTAATGTAATAATACAACTATGCAAAAAGAATACTTTAAAGAAATTGAATAAGTTCCAATAAAAATCTTTTTGACGCAGCGAGATTGCTAATACTCGATTTTTATTTTCCTCCAAAATTTTTAGAATAAAAATAATATATTCATTATTATTAATTCTTAAATTTAACCAAGCTTCATTGTATTGATTAAAATCAGCATTCAGAATCATTTCCTTTTCTCTTACTGTAATAGGTATATCACCAAGCACTGTTGAAATTGTGTCATTTGAAAAGTCAATTATATTAAGATCATTATAATCAACAGTTGTATTCATCATTGCCCTTGGTGTAAGAAGAAAATCGGGTGTCTCTTCAAAACCTATACTTGTTATTTCATATAGAATGGAAACTTCAACATGTCCTAATAAATTATCCTTATCTTTTATTGGAGCAAGTCCATGAATAATTTTACTTCCAGAATTTGGTAATTGTTGTTTATATATTATAACCGTGTCTATTGGTTTAGGAACTTTCGACCAATCAGCCCAGTACTTTTCTTTGAATCTAAAATCAAACCCACCTAAATAAAAAGTATTTTTATCAAGGAAATTATATTCAGAATTGTAAGATTCTTGCTGCAGACCACTTCTACTCCAAGTCTTGAATGCCAATGCAGAATAATTGAAATTACTTTTCTTAAATGCTTCTTTTATCTGCTGGTTCTCCATCGCATTTACTAAAGTTTCGGTAACAAGAAATTCAAATAAATTTTCATTAGGTCGAGTGATATCGAGAGCAGTAATTCTTAAAGATTTTTTTTCCAATTCATAATTATAATGAATTAAAAGACTGATTGTAATTACTGAAGCTGCGAAGGCAATGTAAATGTAATTAATTGCTTTTTTATGTCTAAGAATAATTATTAAATATGAAATTACAAACGTTGCTGCAATGAATGTGAGTCTAATAAAATCGGTTGCCTGTGGTTCGCTCTGAAAATAGTCATAAAGAAATCCTATAGTCTGAATAATAAAAAACAATGTAATAAAGTAAAATATTTGATTTTTTTTAGGCAAGAAAAATAATTGCGAAGAAATAACACAAATAAACGCAATAGAAAATAGAATAAAAGAAAATCCAATAATCAATATATTAGCATGCATTATTGCATTTGGTAGTTCAGGAATTAGAGCTGAATCACGGAAATATAAAAGAGTGGAATCGAATACAATACTATTAATTGTTGCTCCAATCGAGCGATATAAGATAAAGTAGATTACGATACAAATCGTTGAAATAGAAATTGAAATGATTATTCTTTTATTTTTTAATTCATATCTTTTATCAACATAACTTAAAATATACTTAAATGCTAAAACTGTAATTAAAAGCACAGCAGTTGAAGTAATAAAAAATTCAAGAGGAGATCTTATCATTCCACCGGCAAAGACTGAAGAAAAATAAGCTGAATCTGTCAGTTCATTTTGAATATATCTAGAAGGAATACCTAACAAAAATAACACTATTCGAACGATTGAAATATATAACGCGATAAACGTAAACTTGATATAATTCTGTTTCAAATTTCTTAAATATTTTAAAAGAAATAATCCAAGAATAATTACGAGAAAAACCATGGAAATAGAAGTAAGAATTAAAAATAAATTATGTAAAGAATCAATCTCAGTATCAAGAAAATACTTCTGAAAAGTTACGACTGCAATTTTATTCTTAAAATTATTTAACAAACTAAAAGAAAAATATCTTCCATCATTAGAATATGTTGCTTCTGAGGAATAATTTACTTCAAATGCAGTATGAAATTTATCAATTAATTTTTGAGAAAAACTTATTTTTTTATAATACTTATTATTTATAATGTAATCTTTCTCGAAAGGTAAGCTAATAAGTAAATATGAATTAGTATTGTTAGAATGGATTGTGTCGGTTACAGATAAATAAATAATTAGATCTGTGTGCAGAAAATGGGTCTCACCAAAATTATAATTATCAAGTAATGTATCTGCATTATTAATGAAACCATTTTTTGACCACCCAATTAGATTTTTTTTGTCATCAAATAGCAAAACAGAGTAATCTGAATAATCATGTGAATTAATTTCGGTTAAAATCGAAATTATATCATTTTGAGGGATTGATTTTTTAATTTTACTCTTTATTTCTTTTGATGTATTTAGTAGATTGTTTTCGTTTTCAATGAATAGTTCAATTACTTCTTCTTCGATTTTATTGTTCTTTTCAATAATTAAATTATCCCAATTGTTTTTGGTGTTATTGATAATAATTGGTTCAAGGACTTTATAAAGTATTATTGTTAAGATGAAGAAAGTGAATAAAACGATGTATATTTTATTTCGATACGATTTCTTTTGCATTTCATTTTATCGTAATCTGAGTGATATGCCAATTATCGCCAAAAGCTTTTAAGGAGATAAAAACTCTTGCCGTACTTCTTACACCTTTATAATCGTATTTTAAGCTACCAGTCACAAAAGGGGAATTAATATCCGTTGAAATATTTGAAAAAGTAAATTTAAAAGGAACATATAGACTGAGAAAATCTTGAAGTATATAAAAAGACTGATTTGCGGTGTAATAACCCGTAATTCCATTGACTAAACTAATATATGTATCATTAAAAAAATACTGAGAAAATTCGCTAACAATACTATTATTCAATCCTTTTTCTATTTGATTAAAAATATACTTTACTTTTTCTTCATCTTGAGAGTATAAAGAACTGTATATCAATAGGAAAAACAAACATATAAATAATATTTTTTTCAAAATCTTCATAGTATGTTTTTTTTAATACTTAAAAATAATTAAAATGAAGTTTAAAAACACTATTCCATTTTGAATGAATTGGTGAATTATTAAAACAGATTTTAATTAGAACATATAAATAAAAAAATAACTGCGGCAGTTAACCACCGCAGTTTGTTCTGTCCTACATTGGCTCTGGATGTTCAGGAGGACTATTTCCCTTTAAGAACGGCCGAAGGTATAGAATTTCGTAATTCTAAATTATTGACTTTTAATTCTCTGTTACCATCAACTAATTGATATGCCCAATCAAATACCATTCGCTCTGGAGTAATTAAAGATATTCTTACTTTTGCATAATGATTGTCCCAAGTCCAGACTACATAAGTATGGCCTTCAATTGCTTCAGTATATTTAACGTTTTCTCCTGGTTGTAATGGTACCCAACCTCTGTCAGGTGCCCAACTTATATCCCATATATCATTCGTTGGTCCCATATCTTGAATGTCAGTATCTTCCCAAACATTTAAGTAAAAAACTCCATTGTAATTCTCAAAGAAGAAATCCGTCATATCAGTGTTAAACGCTACAACTCTATAGTTGCTGAAACTATAACCCGCATTATTAGGAAAACGTATATAATCATAAATAGATTGATTAAAACCTTCAGGACGAGGTGTGTCGTAAACCAAATCATAACTTAATTCGCTTTCATTTCCATTGTAATCATAAGCTGTTACTGCATAATAGTAAGTTTCACCATTGACAGCATCCCAATCAATGAAATAATTATCTGATGTAGAACCAATAAGTTCATAAGCACCATCATAAGAATAACTCCAATATACATTGTATCCGGCTAGATCTTTTTCACGATTATGATCCCAAGTTAGATCCACTCGGTTATCCCCTGTAATTGAAATAATATTACTTGGTGGAGCGGGTGGTGTGTAATCATAATCATAATCGTTATGAACAATATCGCAACCCGTGAATATTAAAAGTGCAATTAAGATGTTTGCTGCTAATATTTTTTTTAGAGTTTTCATTGTAATCCTCCTTTTTATCAAATCAACATTTCTGATTTCATTATTGCAAATTACATGCCAAGATATAAAGCGACAAAATCAAGAATTTCTTCTCAACAAAATATAAAAAACAAACAATATTATGATGAAATTAGTTGTTTTGTGAAGGTAATTTAGCTAATTATGATGTTAATTGTTGAATATGATTGGTGTATTTTTTATTAGACACTAATAAAATCTTAAAAGGACTTGTTTTATTAAGAAGCAATTATACTCTAAGAAAACGTTTTAGTATCAGAAAGTAAATTTCAAATAAGATGTTATTAAATATGAATAAATTTATCTTCAAATAACATTTTATTCTTATTAATAACTGCAAGCATCTTTCCAGTCAGCAATTTATTATTAAAAGGTGAATTTTTGCATTTTGATTTAAATTTTGAAATATCAACAGTCCAAATAGAATTAGGATCGAAAATGGTTAAGTTTGCTTTTTCTCCTTCCTTAATTTGTGGCGTTGGAATCTTTAAAATTTTTCTTGGATTGATTGACAGTTTTTCTATTATTTGCACTATGTTCAAATGCTTTTTATGATATAATTCTGTTAATGTTAATCCGAGGGTAGTCTCAAGACCGATAATTCCATTTGGAGCGTAAATAAATTCGTATTCTTTTTCTTCGATTGAATGTGGCGCGTGATCGCTTGCAATACAATCAATAGTACCATCTTTCAATCCCTCAATTACTGCATCAACATCTTCTTTTGTTCTTAACGGAGGATTCATCTTATAATTTGTATCGTATGATTTAAGAGATTCTTCGGTTAAAGTAAAATGATGTGGAGTTGCTTCAGCTGTGATATTGATTCCTTTTTTCTTTGCTTGCCGGACCAATTCAATTGCATTCTTGCTACTGATATGTGCAATGTGAATCTTTCCGTTTGAATACTCTGCTGTAATAATATCTCTCATTACTATTATATCTTCAGCAATTGATGGAATTGGAGGCAATCCGAGCGAAGTTGAAATGATACCTTCATTCATAGCACCATCAGCAAACGATTCATCTTCACAATGTTCAATAATGACCGAATCAAACATTTTAACATATTCGAAAGCATTTCTTAAAAGTGAAGCAGATTTGATTGCATTCCCATCGTCAGAAAAACCAATAGCTCCTGCTTCAAATAATTCAATCATTGGAGAAAGACCTTCTCCTTTTCTTTCTTGAGTAGCCGCTGCTATTGGAAAAACCTCAACCAAATGTTGCTGAGATTTTTCTTTAATAAATTTTACAACTTCTGCTGTATCAATTGCCGGGTTAGTATTAGGCATACAAGCAACACCCGTAAATCCACCAGCTGCCGCAGAATCACTTCCCGTTATTATTGTTTCTTCATCCTCACGGCCTGGTTCTCTTAAGTGAACATGCATATCAAACAAACCGGGAACACAATAAGAGTTATTAAACTCGTAAACTTTTGCATTTTTATAATCGCTTTCTGCTAGATTTCCAAATTTAGAAATAACACCATCAGAAATTATTAGATCTGTTTTTTCGTTTATATTTTGTTCAGGATTTAATATTGTTGTTCCTTTAATAATAATATTCATTTTAAGCTCATATTTGGTTATTAATTTTTTGTTCCGAGCAGATATAAAACAGCCATTCTTATAGCAACTCCATTTGTAACTTGATCAAGAATTACCTGAAAAGGACCATCAGCCACTTCAGAAGATATTTCAATTCCTCTGTTAATTGGACCCGGATGCAATATTAAAATTTCTTTATTAAATTTTTCTAATCTTTCAGTTGTAACTCCAAAATAGTTTCTGTATTCTCTTAAACTTGGAATTCTGTCACCTGCTTTTCTTTCTAACTGAATTCTTAACACATTGAGGACATCATTCTCTTGAATTGCTTTATCAACATCAGTAAAAATTTTTACACCAAGTCTTTCGAGTGAATGTGGAATCATTGTTGAGGGACCGCAAACAGATACATTAGCACCCATAGTTGTTAATCCGTATATATTTGAAAGAGCAACACGACTATGGGCAATATCTCCGACAATGCATATTCTAAGTCCTTCCAATTTACCGAGTTTTTCTTTTATTGAATACATATCGAGAAGTGCCTGCGTAGGATGTTCGTGAGTCCCATCACCGGCATTGATGATATTAGCATTTGAAATTCTTGTAAGAAATAGTGGAACGCCTGCCGACTCATGTCGAACAACAATCATATCCACTTTCATTGCTTCAATATTTCTGACGGTATCCTTAAAAGTTTCACCTTTTTTTGTACTGCTAGTAGATGTAGTGAAATTTATTGTGTCTGCGGAAAGTCTTTTTTGCGCAAGTTCAAAAGAAATTCGTGTACGGGTTGACGCTTCAAAAAAGAGATTTACAACGGTTTTGCCTTGAAGTGTAGGAACTTTTTTAATAGGACGTTCAAGAACTTCCCGGAATGTCCGAGCTGTATCTAAAATTAATTCGATATCTTCGCGGTTTGTCCCATAAAGGCCTAATAAATGTCTGCTTGCTAAAGGCATTTTTATCTCTCTAAATAAAATTGTAAATGCTAAGTTGTTTTAAATTCATCAGGAGTTTCAATTAAATAAACTGAATCTTCTTCGTCACATTCTTTCATTTGGACTTTAACTTCTTCGTTGATAGAAGTCGGAATATTTTTGCCTACAAAATCGGCTTTTATTGGTAACTCACGATGTCCTCGATCAACAAGAACGCAAAGTTGAATTGTGTTTGGTCTTCCTAGATCCATAAGAGCATCAAGAGCTGCCCTGACAGATCTACCTGTATATAAGACGTCATCAATTAAGATTACATCTTTTTCAGTAATATCGAACGTGATATTCGTAACCGATACTTCAGGTTGCTTCATTCTTTTTCTAAAATCATCTCTGTATAAAGTAGCATCGAGAACCCCGAGAGGTATTTTGGAATTATCAATATTTTCAATTTTTTGATGAATTCGATTTGCAAGAAACTCTCCTCTAGTTCTCATACCAATAATAACTATGTTGTTTGAACCTTTATTTCGTTCAAGAATTTCATGGGCTAAACGGACGACGGTTCTCTTTAAACCTTCTTCGTCAATAACAATTGCTTTGATTTTCATAAAAAAAACCTCTACGACGAAAATCGCAGAGGTTCCTCAAATTTATTAAAACTTTGTTGTTTGCTTTTTAGCACCTTTTTTATCTCCCCGGATAAAATTAAAGGAATAATTTGTTTTGCAAAATTAACGTTTGTTTTGTTTAAAGTAAAGCAAATTTTAATCTGGAGGAAAATTTTTTCTATTTTTTGTAATTGAAAAAAATATAAAAAAATTCAAAAAAAAATATTTTTTATTTGTTTATTAACAATTTATGTATTAATTTTTGACAGAGTTATTTATAATTGTTCGTTTAAAAAAAGTATCTATGGGAATTCTACAGATTAAGAATCATATCAAAAATACATTCTATTAAATTAAAAAGCGGGTGAGTAATGATCGTAAAAGTTGCTGATTTTTTTACGTTCTTAAATCGATGTTTTTCAGAAGGTGTTGGAAAATTCGATGAAATTATTCTTCCTGTCAAATCTTCAAAAGAAAATAATAATCTACATTTCGCTAGTATCAAAAAAGGTGCGAGGTTCGATTTCGAAACAGTGCAACTTGATACCTACAGGACAATTGATCCTGTTAAAGTCTTATATTACTTGTCTCGTGAAAAAGTTTTACCAGCACATTATCCACCAAAACGAAGGTTAATTATTGGAGTAAAAAGTTGCGATCTTCGTGCTTTGGAAATATTAGATAAAGCGATGATCAATAATGAGTTTGTTGATCAAGCGTATAAGCATTGGCGGGATAACGCCATTATTATTAGCACTGATTGTCTTTCTATAACTAATACTTGCCATTGCACTCTAACGGGGGGAAAACCGTACAGTGAGTCTGGATTTGACATAAATCTTTCAAAATCGTTTTATAATTATCATTTAACTGTTGGTTCGCAAAAAGGTGAAGAACTCGTTGAGTTTATGAAAAAAAGTATAACAATTGAAGATGATAAACCTGACATTTTGAAAAACGTAGCGAATCAAAGACAAGAGGTGATTGAATTATTAAACAAACAAAATGAAGAGTATTTTAGAAGTGAGGATTATTCTGGCTTAATAAATAGTAAACTATCCAAATGGGAAACATATTCACGGGAATGTGTTGGTTGTGGTGGTTGCACAAATATTTGTCCTACTTGTTATTGTTTAATATTAAATGACGAAACAAAAAGCGAACAATTTGTTAAAGTAAGATCCTATGATTCTTGTCAATTAAATGGTTATGCTCGAGTCGCTGGAGGAGGAACACCCAGACCAAAAATGGCTGAACGATTTAGAAATAGATATATGTGCAAATTTTCTTATATGAAAAGTAATTTTAATACTATTGGTTGTACTGGCTGTGGAAGATGTACAGATGTATGTCCAGCAAAAATTGATTTTCGAAGAACTGTTTCTTATCTTGATAAATAATTTAAATGACATATAATTAACAAATTTCTGTAAGGAGAATTATTATGCATAATCCTTACGAGGTAATTCCTGGTAAAATTTACGACATTATTCAGGAATCTCCACTAATCCGAACACTTCGAATAAATCTTGAAAAACCAATTTCTTTTAAAACAGGACAATTTATTGAATTATCTATTCCTGGGATAGGTGAGGGACCATTTACACCATCTTCTTCACATTATATTTCCGAGACTATGGATGTGACAATAATGAAAACGGGATTTGTTACCGAATACGTTCACAAGGCAAAAGTTGGTGATAGAGTAGGAATTAGAGGTCCTTTCGGTTCTCGTTATCCGTTAGAAAAATTTGAGTGTAAAGATTTATTAATTTTGGGTGGAGGTTGTGGACTTGCTCCGCTTCGTTCTTTATTTCTAACATTATTGCACGATGTTGAGAAATATAAATCTATTACCTTCTTAGCTGGCGCAAAAACTCCACAAGATTGTATTTATAAGGATGAAGTTACAAATTGGCGAAAGTATGATAATGTAAAATTTCTCCGCGCTGTTGATGTAGTTCCCGATGGTGAGAAATGGGATGAGGAAGTTGGTGTTGTAACGGTATTATTAAAGAAAGCAAAAATCAACACTGCAAAAAATCCAGCTGTCGTTTGTGGCCCTCCTATTATGATGAAATACGGAACGATGGATTTATTAAAGATGGGGTATAAAGAAGAAAATTTATATTTATCAATGGAAAAGAAAATGTATTGTGGATTTGGTCAATGCAGACATTGCGTAATGGGTAAATATTATGCTTGTAAGGATGGTCCTGTATTTACATACGACCAAATTAAAAATGAGGAGGCGATATGGGATTAAAGAAGTTATTCATTGATATACCTGCATTAATTGAATCAGGAGTATCAACCGATAAAATTGAATGTGAATATTTATATCATAGAAAAAATGCAGGAACTTTATCGGTACTTGAAATTGCAGAATTTGCTTCATATTGCCGTCAGTGTAAAGAAGCATTTTGCGTTAGTGCTTGCCCAAAAGAAGCACTTGAAAGATTAGAGACAGGTGCAATTAAAAGATATAATATGCGATGTGTTGGTTGCAAGAGTTGCATTCTTGCTTGTCCATTTGGAACAATATTTCCTGAAGTGATAAATTATGTTACTACTAGTTGTGATTATTGTTTAAACCAATTAAAGGATAATCCCGACTATGAACCTGCGTGTGTCAAAACGGCTCCGAAAGACACTTTTAAAATGATAGAAATAGAAAAAGAGGATCCTAAAAGCCATATCTATTTTTCAGGTAAACACCTTGCTATTAAGAGTCCAAGTTGGTTAGATAAGGAGGAAAGAAGATGAATTTTGAAATAGAATACATTTTTTATTTACTAGTTTTTCCAGGTCTAATATTTACGGGAATTTTGGGACTTGTGATTGGTTGGGTTGATAGAAAAGTCTCAGCAAGATTTCAATTTAGAGTTGGACCACCTTTCCTTCAGAATTTCAATGACTTTTTCAAATTGCTTACCAAGGAAACTATTATTGTTAAAGATGCTGTGAAATCTGTTTTCATCTCGGCACCTTTTATTGCATTTGGTAGTATAGTTTTAATCTCAGCAATAGTTGGTGTTGCACTATTTTACAATGTTGGATTCGGTGCTGATATTATTGTTGTAATGTATTTATTAATGGTATTTTCTGTAATGGTGATTTTGGGAGGTAGCTCAACCGGAAATGTTTATTCAAGTATTGGTGCTGGGCGGGAAATTAAATTACTTATCGCTGATGAACTTGTATTTATTCTTGCTTGTCTTGTACCGATAATTAAATCAGGTTGGCAAATAAGATTCGAAAATATTCTTGCAACTCAAGCAGTCGACGGGGCATTTGCTACTTCAGCTTCAGGTGTGATTGCACTTAT
>JAFGPR010000275.1 GCA_016936095.1 Ignavibacteriales bacterium
GTACTTCAAAGAATAGGGGTGGTTTATTTGATCACTGCCATACTATTCTTGAATTTTAATTTTAAAAAATTAGTTTACATAGGAGTTTCATTTTTACTTATTTACTGGTTTTTAATGACACTCGTTCCAGTTCCTGGTGTTGGTTATGCAAATTTAGAACCCACAACAAATCTTGCAGCCTGGTTAGATAATCTTCTGCTCAATGGTCATCTGTGGAGTGGAACTAAAGTGTGGGATCCTGAAGGAATTTTAAGTACAATACCTGCAATATCAACTTGTTTAATGGGTGTACTTACGGGATACTTGTTGAGAAGTCAAAAAGATGATAAAGAAAAAGTTTTACAGATGTTTGCTTATGGAATTGGTGCAATTGTCGTTGGTTACATTTGGGATATATTCTTTCCTTTCAATAAAAGTATTTGGACTAGTTCTTATGTAATGTATACTGGGGGATTGGCCTTAGTATTTCTTGCAATGTGCTATTACTTAATTGATATGAAAGGATATAAATGGTGGATTAAACCATTTCAAGTTTATGGTATGAATGCTATTACTGTTTTCTTTGCTTCGGGTATAATTGGAAGATTATTATTCAAAATAAAAGTAGCGGGTCCAGATGGCAATCCGATGGAATTAAAAACGTATATTTTCAATAATTACTTTTTATCTTGGTTAGAACCTATTAATGCTTCATTGGCTTATGCTATTGTATTTATTTTAGTTTGGCTTGGTTTAATGTGGATTCTCTATGCGAAAAAAATATTTATTAAAATTTAATTTTTTAGAATTTACTAAGAAAGAATAATGAAGAACTCAAAAGATTTTAAAGTTCTACCGGAAATATTTACTTATCTCACCGAAGAGTTTGATAAGAAAGATAAAAAACCAATACTCGGCTACAAAGTAAATGATAAGTATGTTAATATTTCTTATAAGCAGTTTGAAGATGATGTAAAAGCTTTTGCTTATGGATTAGCTACATTAGGAGTTAAGAGTGGAAAGAAAATTGCGATTATCTCCGAGAATCGTCCTGAATGGATTTATTCCGATATGGCATTACTTTCTCTTGGCGCAATTGACGTTCCTTTATATCCTACTTTAACTGCAGATACGATAAAATTTATTTTGAATGATTCTCAGTCAGAAGGTATAATTGTTTCTAATAATTTTCATTTGAACAAAATATTTAAAATTTGGGATACTTGTAAACATTTGAAGTACGTAGTTGTTTTAAATGATATTGATACGAATCAATGTGAGAATGTATATACGTTTAAACAAATTCAAAAGATGGGGTTAAAATATCATGAAGAATATCCGGATTTAATTAAGGACAGTATTTCTCAAATAAATGAAGATGATCTATGTACGATAATTTATACCTCTGGAACGACTGGTGAACCCAAAGGTGTAATGCTTACACATGGAAATATAATCTCTAATGTAATATCAAGCGTGAAAATTTTACCTATCGATGAAAGAGATATATTTTTATCATTTCTTCCATTGTGTCATATTTTTGAACGGACAGCGGGTTATTATGTTGCCTTGTATGTCGGTGCAACAATATATTTTGCTGAGAGTATTGAAAAAATTGCATATAATTTTTTGGAAGTAAGACCTACTGTTATGACTGCTGTTCCAAGGCTGTTTGAAAGAATGTATATAAGAGTTAAGAAAAATGTTGAAAGTCAATCCCGTTCAAAGCAAAGAATATTTGAATGGGGAGCAGAGATTGGAAGAAAATATGCACAAGCAGTTAGGTATAAAGAAAATGTTTCCATCGGATTGAGTGTTAAGCAAAAATTGGCTGATACACTTGTATTTAAGAAGATCAGGGCAAGGACTGGTGGACGCATTAGATATATCATATCTGGTGGTGCTCCATTGCCAAGAGAACTAGGAGAATTTTTTGAAGCAATGGGATTGATAATCCTTGAAGGATACGGTTTAACAGAAAGTTCACCAGTAATATCAGTAAATAGAGCAGACGATTATAGATTCGGTAGTGTAGGTAAGATTATTCCCGGTGTTGAGGTTAAAATTGCCAAGGATGGTGAAATTTTAGTTCGTGGGCCCAATGTAATGAAAGGATACTTTAACAACAAAAAAGAAACCGATGCTGCAATTATTGATGGTTGGTTACACACGGGTGACATTGGTGTTTTTGATGCTCAAGGATTTTTAATTATTACCGATAGAAAAAAACACCTCTTTAAAACGTCTGGTGGTAAATATGTTGCTCCTGCACCAATCGAAAATTTATTCTCATCAAGCAGGTATGTTGACCAATTTGTTTTAATCGGTGATAAAAGAACTTATCTTAGCGCTTTGATTGTTCCTGACTTTGATGCAATTAAAGAGTATGCAGATGCTCACCGGATTCAGTACAGTTCTATTGAAGATTTGGTTAAGATGAAACAAATCAATGATTTATTAGATGAGGAGCTTGCAAAGTTCCAAAAAAATTTAGCAGCTTTTGAAAAAGTCAGAAAATTTACTTTACTTGAAAGACCTTTTACCATCGAGAATGGTGAGCTAACTCCAAAATTAAGCGTCAGAAGAAAGGTTATCGAAGAACGTTACAGAGACTTAATAGACGATATGTATAGAGAAACTAAATAACAAATTTTAAATAAATATAGGTACAAAAATGATTAATTACTTAAATAACAACTTTGAAAATTACATTGAAGAATTAAAGGACCTACTTCGTATTCCTTCTATCAGTTCACAAGAAGAAAATAAAAATGATATGATTAGATGTGCTAACTTTATAGCAGAAAAAATGAGAATAATTGGACTTGAAAATGTAAATACTTTTGAAACTGAAGGACATCCATTAGTCTATGGAGAATGGTTACACGCTCCAAATAAACCAACGATTTTAATTTACGGACACTACGATGTTCAACCAGTTGATCCATTAGATTTGTGGGATAATCCCCCTTTTGATCCAATTATCAAAGACGGAAAAATATGGGGCCGAGGGACAAGCGATGATAAGGGACAGTGGTTTATGCACATGAAGAGTATAGAAGCATTTTTAAAAGTTAAAGGAGAATTACCAGTCAATATTAAATTTTTGCTTGAAGGTGAAGAAGAAATTGGAAGCCCTAATTTAACAAAGTTTATTCCTAAAAATAAGAATCTCTTAAAATCTGATTGTGTATTAATCTCTGATACAAGTATGTATGCACCTGGTATACCTACAATTACTTATGCACTTCGTGGATTGACTTATATGGAAGTCGAGGTAATCGGTCCTAATAGAGATTTACATTCAGGTTCTTTTGGGGGGGGAGTGGCAAATCCTATAAACGAGCTTGCTAAAATTATTGCTCAATTGCAAGATAAAAAAGGAAAAATCAAAATACCTGGTTTTTATGATGATGTTCTAAAATTAACACAGAAAGAAAGAGATAATTTTAAAAGATTAAAACACTCAGACAAAGAATTTGCGAAAGAATTAGGTGTAAATCAATTACAAGGCGAGGAAGGTTTTACCACTTTAGAACGATTGTGGGCAAGACCAACTTTAGATTGTAATGGTATTGTCGGTGGCTATACAGAAAAAGGAGCAAAAACTGTTTTACCCTCTAAAGCAAGTGCAAAGATAAGTATGAGACTTGTCCCAAATCAAGATCCTAAAAAAATCGCTAAACTTTTTGAGAAATTTGTTAAATCAATAGCTCCTAAAAGTGTTAAAGTTAATGTTTGGGATTTACATGGGGGATTTCCTTTGTTATCCCCATTGAATGATAAAGCAATAATTGCTGCAGCTAAGGCAACTGAACGATCATTTGGCAAAAAAACTGTTTTTACTAGAGAAGGAGGATCAATCCCAATTGTTGTTGAATTTATGAAACAATTAAAAACTACTCCAGTTCTTATGGGCCTTGGATTAGATTCAGATAACATCCATTCTCCAAACGAACATTTTTCATTGGAAAGTTTTAAGATTGGAATAATAAGTTCAATTTATTTTATTGAAGAATATTCAAAAATATAAAATAAAATTTAGTGTCTTTGAATCTTGGTAGCAAGATATTTATGCTATCAAGGCACTGTAAAATAGTAAATATGAAAATTTATACAAAATATGGTGATACTGGAAAAACTTGTCTTGCAAATGGTAAGAAAGTTTGGAAGAACGATATGAGAGTTAATGCTTATGGTACAGTCGATGAACTAAATTCTATACTTGGTTTAACTCAATGCGAAATAATAGATAAAAATGCAAAGAGTATTTTACTTAAAATCCAAAACGATTTATTTACACTTTGTTTAGATTTAGCTTATCCAATTGAGGAAGAGAAAAAAACTAAAAAAGTCAATCGTATTACAAAAGATATGATTACTTGTATCGAAAACTATATTGATGAATATGAATCTCGTCTTCCCAGTTTGGAAACTTTTATTTTACCAAGCGGTAAAAAGGGAGCAAGTTTTTCACATCTTGCAAGAACTGTATGCAGAAGAGCAGAAAGAGAAGTAGTGGCATTATCGCGAAAATTTTGTATAAATAAGAATTGTATTGTATATTTGAATAGGCTTTCCGATTTTTTATTTGTTCTTTCTCGTAGTGAAAATTATATTAGCCACACACCCGAAATAGCGTGGAAAAAATAAGGGGGGTGAAATTGGCTTCGACGGGATTATTTAGTCA
>JAFGPR010000276.1 GCA_016936095.1 Ignavibacteriales bacterium
ACTATTCTTGTTTTTGCCTGGGCAATTAGTTCAGTTACAGTTGAATTGAAAACTGCAGATTATTTGATCTCAATTCTAAGTGATTCAATTGATCCAAGATTGCTTCCTGTTTTTGTATTCCTAATTTGTGCGGTTATTAGTTTTGCTACTGGTACAAGTTGGGGAACAATGGCTATTGTGATGCCAATTGTTATTCCGCTATCTAATAATATGGCAGTTTTATCAAACCTATCACCAGCAGATTCTACGTTAGTATTGCACGGTGTTATCAGTTCCGTTTTGACCGGTTCAGTATTTGGTGATCATTGCTCTCCGATAGCTGATACAACAATCTTAAGTTCGATGGCTTCACATTGTAATCACATTGATCATGTTAAGACGCAATTGCCTTATGCAATTCTGGTAGGTGTATTTTGTATGTTGATAGGGGATATACCAACTGCTTATGGATTAAATCCTTTCATCTCAATTGGAATAATAATAATAGTATTAGTAATCACCTTGTATGTTATCGGAAAAAAGGTGCCTGATGCCGTGATGAGTAAAAAATAACATTTTAAATCATTAATTATTATCTTAAGGTAAAATATGAATATTAAAAATTTAAAGTTAAAACCAATAGAAAAAATTGCAGATAAAATAGGCTTGCAATTTCAAGATATAGAAAAATACGGTGATCTAAAAGCAAAAGTAAAATACGAAAAGATAAAAAATATCACTGCTGGAAAAGGAAAATTGATAATGGTTACAGCTATGTCGCCAACACCTGCAGGTGAAGGGAAAACAACAACAACAATCGGATTAGTTGATGCATTAAACAAGGCGGGGAATAAAACAATCGGGACATTGCGTGAACCTTCTCTTGGACCAGTTTTTGGAATGAAAGGAGGGGCTACTGGTGGAGGGCTTGCACAGATTATGCCAAGCGATGAGATCAATTTACATTTTACTGGTGACATTCATGCCATAACATCTGCACATAATTTACTTGCCGCAATGATTGATAACAGATTGCATTTTGAAAGTTCTTGTGGAACACTTGATAGCCGAACAATAACATGGAAAAGAGTTATTGATATGGATGACAGAGTATTACGAGAAATAGTGATTGGTATTGGTGGTCCTCTACGAGGCATTGCAAGAGAAACTGGCTTTGATATTACTGCAGCTTCTGAAGTAATGGCGATTTTGTGTTTATCAAAAGATATTCTTGATTTAAAAGAAAGATTAGGAAATATTTTAATAGGATACTCTCCTGACAATAAACCTGTATTCGCAAAAAATTTAAATGCAAATAATGCAATGGCTGCTTTGTTGAAAGATGCAATAAAACCAAATCTTGTTCAGACCTTAGAGAATAATCCTGTTTTTATTCACGGTGGACCATTCGCTAATATTGCTCATGGAACAAATTCAATAGTTGCAACTCGACTTGCTTTGAATTTAGCAGACTTTGTCGTTACTGAATCCGGTTTCGGTTCTGAACTGGGAGCCGTAAAATATTTTGATATTGTAGTTAGAACAGGAGATATACCTGTCCCGTCTTGCAATGTTCTTGTCGCAACTGTTAGATCATTGAAATACCATGGCGGGGTTAAACTTGATTCGATTAATGAAGAGAATATTTCAGCAATTGAAAAAGGATTTGAAAATTTATCGAAACATATTGATAATATGAGAATTCTTGGTGTCCCATTTGTTGTAGCAATAAATAAATTCAAAAGTGATACAGATAAAGAAATACAAAAAGTAATGGAATTATGTAAAAAAGAAAATGTCCGTGTTGCTATCAATGATACATTTTTAAAAGGAAGTGATGGTGGACAAGATTTAGCTAAAGAGGTTATTACAGCAATTAATGAGGATAAAAACGAATATAATCCATTGTATCAACTTGATTTACCGATTATTGAAAAAGTTAATATAATTGCGAAAAAAATATTCGGTGCGAAAAATGTTGCAATGGAGGGGAAGATTGAAAGGAAGATCAAAAAGATTGAAAATGTTGGACTTAAGAACCTTCCTATATGTATTGCAAAAACACAGTATTCATTATCAAGCGACGACAAAGCACTTGGAAGACCGAAAGATTTTACACTAATTGTAAATGATGTCTCTTTAAGTTACGGTGCTGGATTTGTTGTTATTTATTGTGGTGATATTATGACAATGCCCGGATTACCAAAAATTCCATCAGCAGAAAAAATTGATATAGACGAAAATTGTGAGGTCACAGGAATAAGTTAGTTATTATAAATTTTACCAAATTACAATTATTCCAAAATTATTTTCATAAATTTATTTAAATAACAACGAGAGCTAAAATGAAAGTTGTTAATTATTTTCAGATCTTATTATTTTTCTTACTTTTACTTTCAGGTGATATTTATTCACAAACTACAACAAAAGAAATCAAATTATCATTTGACCCTTCAGAATTCTCAATAACTGAAGGGATTGAAAAAGGATATTCCATGATTTATTCTACATCCGAGGGATTTTCATTTAAAGAAGATATTGGCGAGCCGGCATTACCATATTCATCATTTAACATATTAGTTGATTACGGAGCTGAATTCGAAAGTTTAGAATATTCATATGAAACTATTCTATTTGCAGAGAATTTAACTGTACAACCTATACTTCCTCCTACACCTACATCGTTAAGTAACTTATCAGTTCCGAATATTACGTCAAAGGAAATTATCTATTTCTCTAAAGGACAGTTTCCTAATCAAATTGTTGAATTTATTTCAAAAGAAAATCTAAGTCAGTATACATATCTAACTTTTCTAATAACACCATTTGTTTATTATCCTGAAGAGAAAAAATTATTGTTCATAACAGATATAAATATCTCGATTACATATCATACAAATCCTATCCCTAAAGATTACAGATGGGATAACGGTATGTTTGCAAATATGGTCAGGGATTTAGTAATTAATAGTGAAGAAGTAACTAATTTTAATTTTTTGGAAATGCCTGATAATGAAATTAGCGAATGTGAATATTTAATCATAACATCAGAAGCTCTTACAACATATTTTGAACCATTATTAAAATGGAAAGCACAGAAAGGAATAACCTCAGAGATATTATCAACGGAATACATTTATTCAAATTATGAAGGAGAAACAAACCAATTAAAGATCAAAAATTGCATTCTTGATTATTATCAAAATAAAGGTCTAATCTGGGTATTGCTAGGTGGCGATGACGCTGTAGTACCAAAGCAGAATACTTATATAAAAGCAGGTAATTATGTATTTACTGATTCACCGTGCGATTTATTTTATGGCTGTTTTGACAATCAATTTAATTGGAATGCAGATGGAGATGAATATTTTGGCGAAGTAGAAGATAATGTAGATATGGCTCCAGAGGTTATTGTTGGAAGAGCACCAATACGAACATCTGCCCATGTGACAGCCTTCGTTGATAAAACTATAAATTATGAAAAAAATCCTCAGAATGATAATTTTATCGAGGATTTATTATTAGGAGGAGTTAAGTTATGGAGTTATATTGATGGGATTAGTGATTCCGAGTTAAAATGTGAATTAATGTGGTCAAGTTATATTAGCCCTCGTTGGTCTGGTAACAAATTTAGATTTTATGATACAAACACAGATTTTGGGGGTCCTTCTTATGACGTTACAGCTGCTCATTTTTCTGATCTGCTAAATACAGGATATCATTACTTATATTTTTCTGGTCATGGTTCATATACAGGTGTTGGAATGGAAGGAGGTGGTCTTCATGGTTCTTCTAATGCTTCAAGCTTAACAAATTTAGATGCACAAGGAATATTTTTAGCTAATTCATGTCTAACAAATGGTTTTGATAAAGCTGAACCTTGTTATAGTGAAGCATATATTAGAAATCCAAACGGTGGGTGCGTGGCTATTTGGACTAGTTCAAGATATGGTTGGGATACCGGAGGACAATACCACGGTTCTTCAACATTATTCGCTGATTATTTTTTTGTTTATTTATTTACAGCTGAACCGTCAACTCATCCCTATCAATTTGGTGCAGTAGCCAATCAAGTAAAAATTCATTTTTTACCTAATGCAAATTATTATGGATCATACCGTTGGTTGATATTTGCTCAAAATATTACTGGGGATCCTGAATTAAATTTATTTACATATAATCCACAAAATATTTATGTTAAACATTCAAAAACGATTCCTTTTAATTCATCATATTATAGCATTACTAACTCCAATTGCGAAAATGGTATTGTGACTCTTACAACTAATGATACAATAGTTAGCAAATCGATAATTATTAATGGAAATTGTTTACTAAATTTTGAACCAATTCCTCATGTTGGGAAAGAAATAACTTTAACCATAACGGGACATAATTACAAACCATATATAGCTGATTTATATGTATCTGAAAATTTTGAACCACTCGAAGATCTGCCTTTTGAGAATTTTAGTAGAGGTTCAAGCGCTGTTAGTGACATTGACTCGGATGGTGATTTGGATATTATTATTTGTGGTAAATTATTCGGTGCTGCCGCAACAAAATTATTTCTTAATGATGGAAGCGGTAATTTTTATAGATCAGGGATAGATTTACATTCTACAGATGAAACGAGTAATCAATTTATTGGAGTATACGACGGATCAATATCAGTAGATGATTGCGATAACGATGGAGATATTGATATTCTTTTAACAGGGTCTACCGATAATTTAGGGGCAGTCAGTTACTTGTATGAGAATATTGAAAATTCTTATTTCAAATTGAATGAAGAAATAACATTGGCGGGTCTCTCACAATCTTATTGTTCGTTTATTGATTATAATAATGACGGGAATAAGGATATATTTCTATTTGGAAAACCAAATTATTTATTATCTGAAAATGGAATCACACAATTCTATCAGAATAAAGGAAATAATCAATTTGAAGTAGTTGGTAGTTTAGGAGTTGAAAATTTATATTATGGGGATGCCAGTTGGGGGGATTTTGATAATGACTGTGATTTTGATCTAGCAATAATGGGAATAAATTCTTCAGGTGAACCTTTTACACGAGTCTATTCAAATGAGGGTGAATCATTTAATATTCAAACAAAAAATTCATTTGTAAATTTGTATAACGGTTCAGTAGAATGGTTTGATTACGACAACGATGGATATTTAGATTTGATTCTGACTGGACTTGATAAGATGAGTAATAAAAAAGCATTGTTATATAAAAATAATGGTAACTTTAGTTTTTCTTCAATAACAAATAATTTGATTCCTGTAGCAAATTCAAGTATTACGTTTGGCGACTGTGATAACGATGGCGATTTTGATCTATTCATAACTGGACTTGCAGAAAATTATATTACAAAATTTTACTTAAATGAATCAGGTGAATTTGATTCTATATCAAACCAGTTTTATCCATTAATTGATGGTATGGTTAATTTTGGTGATTTCGATAAAGACAAGGATCTTGATTTATTTTTAGGAGGGAATTCAGTTTTGAAATCTTCCGATATAGAAACAACAATTTGGTCAAACTTAGCTTCAAGACCAAACATTATTCCAAATCCTCCTAACTCATTGAATTTAGAAATTCAAAAAAATAAAGTAATTCTATCTTGGAGTAATGGAAATGATACTGAAACACCTCTTGATGGTCTTTTATACGATCTTCACATCTATCAAAGAGAAGATATAGAAAGAAATACAAAAACCGATAGTAACAACCTATACATACAAATTACTTCATTAAAAGATACAAGTTGGGTTATAAGTAACCTTCCAGAAGGTAGATATTTCTTTAGAATAAAAACTGTTGATACGGGTTTTGAAACATCTGTTTTTTCATCTGAACAAATGTTCAAGGTATCTAATAAAATAAGTCTTAAACTAAAAATCTATCTTGAAGGAGCATATAGGTGAAAATTTTTAAAGTAAATTTACTTTTGGAATAAATAATTGAGTCTAAATAATTTTAATAAATTTTTAGACTTTTAATTTGAGTAAAATTCACCTTAAATTTCTAAGAAATGAATTTAATGAACAAAACTTCATTAAAAGTTTTGACAAAAAATATCATTTTTATTTGCAATAATATGAATGTATGTTTATTTTTGACGTTAAAATTTTAAGTACATATTAATAAATTATATTGAGGATAAAAATATGAAGATTCATCGGTTATTTTCCCTTCTTCTGATTTTCCTTTTTGTGTTTGTCGAAATTACTTTTGCCGGAAATACTGGTAAGGTAGCCGGTAGGGTCATCGACAAAACAACAGGAGAACCCTTACCCTTTGCAAATGTTTTTATATCAAGCATTAATGCGGGGTCTGCAAGTGATATTGATGGTTATTACACAATATTAAATGTTCCCCCAGGTGTTTATGAAGTATCGGCTTCCGTTGTAGGGTACAAAAAAATGACAGTTACAGAAGTTCGTGTAAATGTGGATTTTACAACACGGATTGATTTTGAACTTGAAATGGGTGATGTTACTCTTGACGTAATTACAGTTCAAGGTGAAAGGAACCCACTAATTAGACAAGATCTGACTAATCCGACTGTGGCAATTACATCAGAAACTATTGATGAATTACCTGTTGATAATATAAATGATGTAATTAAATTACAGGCGGGTATTGTTACAGGAAATGATGGCAATATTCATATAAGGGGTGGTTATAGTAACGAAATTTCTTATACTTTAAATGGTGTTTCATTAAATGATCCATATGCAAATTCGCGTTCAGTTGGTCTTGCTACTAATGCAGTCAGAGAAGTATCTGTATCAAGTGGTACATTTACTGCAGAATATGGTAATGCACTCAGTGGTGTAGTTAATTATGTAACAAAAGAAGGTGGGGATAAATATTCATTTAGTATTCGAAGTTATGTCGGTGATTATTTATCATCAAATGATGAACTATTTGACAACATTGATGATATCGATCCACTGAATAGAGCACGATTGGAATTAACAGCAGGTGGACCAGTTCCTTTCACAAGTAATAAATTAAAATTCTTTGTTTCTGGAGTTGCTGAAGATTATAAAGGATATTTGTATGGATGGAAATTATATAATCCAACCGACTCATATCTTGATAGAGTAAACTTTACAGGTACTGGTGATACCCGTAAAGGTGCTTCAAGTGATCCATATTTTTTTAATCCCTATGATCCAAATAGCACCGGAGAACCTACCGGCGATAGTTCAATTGTTCCGATGAGTACTTCAACAAGTTTCAATGTGCAAGGTAATATTAGTTGGCAGCTCTCAAGTTTATTCAAGGTTAAATATGAAGCACTGTTTAATAAGAGTGAATGGCAAGATTATAGTAGAGCTTATAAATATAATCCAGATGGACGTGGGACAAATTATTCAAATGGTATTATTCAAACATTAGATATTACGCACACTGTTAGCAACAGTTTGTTCTATACTCTTAAAGCTTCTTATGGTTTCAGTAAATACAGATATTTCTTATATGAAGATGTAAATGATCCACGATATTTGCCTTCATTATACAGCAGATATGTTGTTGGTTCAGATTTCTATGCTGGTGGTAATACTAATTACCGTCAATATAGAACAACAGCTACTTATGCATTGAAAGGAGATTTAGTTTCTCAGTTATTTAATAATCATGAAGTGAAATTTGGTTTTGAATTGAGATTACATAGATTGAAAAATTATGCTTACACACTTCAAGTTGGTAAATTAAATACTGATGGAAGCATCAGCTTAACTGATGCTGATTTATTATACGATACAAATTTAGTTCTGTACCATAAAATACCGACTTCTCCTTCTCAAATTACTAACTACATTAAATATCCTGCAGAAGGAGCGGCTTACTTAATGGATAAAATTGAACTTGCCAAATCATTAGTTTTAATTGTTGGTCTAAGATATGAATACTTTGATTCAAAAGGTTATTACAATACAGATTTAACAACCGAATTAGAAGACTTCAAGTACGGATATATCTCTCAGAATCTTGAAAAAGCAGACATAAAACATCATTTATCACCTCGTATTAGTGTTTCATATCCAATTACTGATCAAGGTGTTATTAGATTTTCTTATGGACATTTTTATCAAAATGGTTCGTTAAGTAGCTTATATAGTAACGACCAGTTTTTTGTAACTAATGTTGGTGAATCTCCTACTTTCGGTAATCCTAATGTTAAGATGCAACGTTC
>JAFGPR010000277.1 GCA_016936095.1 Ignavibacteriales bacterium
ATTTCCATTTTGCTCCATCTTTACTATCTCGCCTCGTTTTTGCCCAACGATTTCGATTACTTTACCAGCGCTTTCATTCGGGACGTCCACAACAAGAATTTCAATTGGTTCAGCTTTCTTGTTGTTCAGTTCTTTGTAAATAACCTTTGGTGGTCCAACTGCAAATTCAAAGCCTTCGCGTCTCATATTCTCGATTAGGATTGATAAATGCAAAATGCCTCTTCCAGATACTTTGTAAGTATCAGGTGAACCAGTTTCCTCAAGCCGCATTGCAACGTTATGTCTCAATTCTTTAAAAAGTCTATCACGCAAATGTCGCGATGTTACATATTTGCCTTCCTTACCATAAAAGGGTGAAGTGTTGACAGTAAAATTCATACTTATTGTTGGTTCATCAATAGCAATTATTGGCATCGGTTCTGGATTTTCAGTCTCGGAAATTGTATCACCAATATCAACATCTTCGATACCAACGATTGCACAAATATCTCCAGTTGATACTTTTTCAACCTCAACGCGCTCTATTCCTTCAAATATAAAAATCTGCTTAATGTTTACCGGAGTAATCTTTCCATGTCTTTTTATTATACTCAAGTTATCGTTTTTTTTGAGTGTTCCTCGAAAAACTCGACCTATCCCAATTCTTCCAACATAATCATTATAATCAAGCGTAGTAATTTGCAATTGTAACGAACCGGTTCTTTTCTTTGGTGCAGGAATATTTTTTACTATTGATTCAAGCAAAGGAGTTAAATCTATCTGTTTATCTTTAAGGTTTTCGACTCCCCAACCTTCTCTACCACTTGCATAAATTACAGGAAAGTCAAGTTGAGTTTCATTTGCATTTAGATCAAAAAATAAATCGATAACTTCATCAAGTACTTCTTTCGGACGGTTATCTTTTCTGTCAATTTTATTAATTACAACAATGGGTTTAAGGTGAAGTTCTAACGCTTTCTGTAGAACGAATCTTGTTTGTGGCATAGGTCCTTCAAAAGAATCAACTAGTAGCAGAACGCCATCAGCCATTTTAAGAACTCGCTCAACTTCACCACCGAAATCTGCGTGACCGGGTGTATCTATCAAATTTATTTTTATATCCTTATAAGGAATACTAATATTTTTTGAAAGTATAGTAATTCCTCTTTCTCGTTCAAGGTCATTTGAATCGAGAAAACAATCTCGAACCACCTGATTTGCCCTGAATACTTTTGATTGTTTCATCAATTGGTCAACCAAAGTTGTTTTTCCATGGTCAACGTGTGCAATAATTGCGATATTTCTAATTTGTTTCATATTTTATTTTTCTATTTGTAAATTTCTAAAGTCTATACAATATTGAAATATGAGAATTCTTATTTCAAAGATATGCTCAGATTGTAGGATGATGGAAATATTTTAAATAGTAAGCTAGTCCTCAATAACTGCTGCGGTTCCATTCGCAGATACCATAAGCATACTTCCGCCTTGTCCAACTGTTTCATAATCTATGTCAATCCCGATGATTGCATTTGCACCTAGTTCAACAGCTTGCTCTGTCATCTCCTGAATTGCGATTTCTTTTGCTTTTCTCAATTCTTTTTCATAAGCACCAGAACGACCACCAGCTATATCACGGATACTTGCAAATATATCTTTGAAAATATTCGCTCCGAGAATTGCCTCTCCACTTACGAGTCCTAGATATTTTATTACTTTTTTACCTTCGATTGTTGGTGTAGTTGTTACTAACATTTTATCTCCAAAAACAAAAAAAAATAAATTTTATAATGCAAATATAAATGTTCTTTAGTTGTGTTAAAAGTATTTATTCAATTTTGCAAATTCTTCATTATTTTCAGTTCTTATAGCAGATTAAGAGAAAAATCATTTTATTTTACATAGAATTTTTAAGATTTCCTTAATTTTCATTAAATTAGTTCTGTAAATAAAATTTCTTTTAATGAATAAGGATTAAAATTATGTCTCCGACTTATGCTGAAATAAATTTGAAGAATTTTGTCTATAATTATTTGAATTTACGTAAGAAAGCAAAAGATGCTATGGTAATGCCTGTAGTTAAAGCAGACGCTTATGGTCACGGAATGGTTGAATGTGTTGAGGCACTTGCCAAACTTACAAAAGATAAACCTGAATATTATGGTGTTGCATTACTTGAAGAAGCAATTGAATTAAGAAATGCAAAAATTATTAATGAACCAATATTATGCTTTGCTCCAATTTGCAAGGAAGATATTCCAAAATACTTAAAACTAAAAATTTATCCTACCGTTACCTGCGATGAACATATTAAAATTTTAAGATCATATTCAGGCAAGCAGAAATTAAAATTCCATATTAATATAGATACAGGAATGCGAAGATTAGGATTTGATTATAGAACAGCAGCTGAGAAAATTAAAATTATCAGCAGAATACCAAATGTAATAATTGATGGAATTTATACACACTTTGCCACTTCTGATGAGTTTGAAAAGCATTATGCAAAAATTCAACTTTTAAGGTTTAATTCTGTAATTAAAAAGTTAGAAGAAGCAGGAATAAATTATGGATGTGTTCACGCTTCTAATAGTGGTGCAATTATTGATTTACCCGAAGCAAAGTTTGATATGGTTCGACCAGGTATTTCTCTCTACGGATATTATCCATCATTAGAGACAACTGAATCTGTAAAACTAAAACCTGTTATGTCAATAATCTCAAAAGTTAGTACCACCCGAAAGCTTCTTAAGGGTGAGTCGATTAGTTATGGAAGAAAATATTATGCAAGTAACGATACGACAATTGCAACCGTACCTATTGGGTATGCTGACGGTTTTGTTCGTGCGCTAACAAATAATTCTTATGCAATAATAAAAAATAAGATTTACGAACAAGTTGGTTCTGTTACTATGGATAGAATAATGATTAATGTGAATAATGATAAAGTTAAAATTGGTGATGAAGTAGTTCTAATAGGTAAAAGGAAAAATTTGGAAGTCAATGCTTGGGATTGGGCAGTTGTATTGAATACAATTCCTTATGAAGTAACCTGTAATATTAGTAAGAGAGTTCCACGAAAATATATAAAATAAATTATTTTTGTATATTGGTTACGTAAACCAACGAATTGGTGGCTGGGGAAAAATGGATTTAGCAAAAGAATATATAATTCAATGTTTACTTGTTGCTGCGAATAATCTTCGGCTTACTACATCTAAAATTGAAGTTATTGTTTTATTAAAAGAACATTTTGTCGGATGTAAGGATATTGCGGATGAGATAAATATCCTTAAGACATCAACGTATTTTTCAAAACTTGCAATTAAGCTTAGTCAAATCTATTTTTATATAAATAATTATAAAATCGATTTTTTGAAAATCTCGGAGAAATTTAAGGGACATGTAAATCTGATTATAAATGATTTGAACCAATTTCTTGAAGTGGTTACTCCAGCGACATTTCAAAAAACAATTTCAGAATTAGGGAAAGGAGAAATAAAAGTTGAATTTGTAAAACGTATGACAAGGACAGATTATCTTGACAATATAAAAATAACTGGTGACGAAGAATCAGATATGATAATAAATAATGAATCAAAACCTGAAACAGAAAAAATAAAAGAAAAATTAATACTCGATGATGATTCACATCAGGTAAATTTAATTCAGCAATATCAAACAAATATATTAAAACCTTTAAAACCGATTGATGCATTCCTAAAAAGGATTTTAATAGGTAATTATACCATAAATGAGTTAGACGAATTTCTATATGTTTTAATACAGAACAATGACCTATCAAAACGAATTGGATTCGAAATAGTAACTAATATGCACGAAATATTAATCAAAGCGTTTGAATTAATTAAGGATAGGAAATTTATTCCCTCGTATTACACAATTGAAGAAATGCGTTCGTGTTTAATCGTAATCGCAGCAGTTGTCAAAAATAAAAATTATGATATTACAACATATCTAAATAGAGCAGAGCATTTTGGTAAAAGAATATTATTAACTTCATAAGGAAATAGATAATGAACATTTATGCAGTTATTATGGCTGGTGGAGTTGGTTCAAGATTCTGGCCACGTAGTAAAGAAAAAAAACCAAAACAACTATTACGTATTTTTGGTGAGAACACGATGATTCAAGATACAGTGGCTCGTGTTAAAGATTTTATTACAAATGAAAATATATTTATAATTACAAATGAAGTACAAAGAGAAAAAATTATTCAGCAATTATCCGAGATACCAGTTGAGAATATAGTTGCAGAACCATTCGGTAGAAATACAGCTGCCTGTATTGGTCTTGCTGCAATTCTTGTAGCTCATAAAGATCCAAATGCAGTAATTGTTAATTTACCGGCTGATCATTTGATTAAAAATATTGAAATTTTTAAAGATACTATTAAATTAGCTGCTGAATTTGCCTCTAACTCAAAAGGAATTGTCACCATAGGTATTAACCCCACTCGACCAGAAACAGGTTATGGTTATATTCAAATAAATGATGAAGTAAACAAAGAAGGTGTTTATAAAGTAAAAACATTTGCTGAAAAACCAAATTATGAAACTGCAGTCAACTTTCTTGAGTCAGGCGATTTTTTATGGAATTCAGGTATGTTTATTTGCCGTGTTGACGCTATTTTGAGTGAAATAAAAAAATATTTACCTGATTTGCACTTAGGATTAGAAGAGATAAAAGCAGGCATCGGTAAGAATAATTATATTGAGATCCTTAAACGCGTCTATGGACAATTGAAAAGCATTTCAATTGACTACGGTGTAATGGAAAAATCCGAATTTGTATATCTTGTCAAAGGTAATTTTGAATGGAGTGATGTTGGTAGTTGGGAAGAAGTATATAAACTTTCAGAAAAAGATAATTCGGGTAATGCAGTTAATGGTGATGTTTATGTTGATAAGTCTTTTGATTCCTATATTTATTCACCGGATAAATTTACAGCTGTAATTGGTGTTAATGATTTGATTGTCGTTAATACAAAAAGCGCATTGCTGATTTGTAACAGAAATAATTCGCAGGACGTAAAGCAAATTATTGACTATTTAAAACTAAAAGAGAAAGACGAACTTCTCTGAGAAAAGTATTGAAACTATTTATATTACTGTGTGTGATTTCACTTAATATTTTTTCACAAAATAATGAGTACTCTTGGAAAAGTGGAATAGATAATAATTTTAATATTAAAAACTTGATTAGAGTTCCGATTGGTTATGAACGGATTAATGTTGATTCAAATTCTTTTCAGTTTTGGCTTAGACATTTACCGATAAAAATTCATCAACGATTTGTTTATCTTTATAATGATGAGTTGAAATTAAATCAAAATGCACAATACTCAATTATTGATATTGATGTTGGTCATAAAAATTTGCAGCAATGTGCAGATGCTGTAATTAGATTACGTGCTGAATATTTATATTCAAAAAAAAAATATGAAGAATTGCATTTTAACTTTACAAGTGGTGACAGAATTAATTATAACAAATGGGCTGAAGGTTATCGAGTGAATGTAAATGGAAATAAAGTATCTTGGTCAAAAAGAGCGAGCAGAGATTATTCATACGAAATATTTCGTTCTTACCTTGATGTGATCTTTACTTATGCCGGCTCATATTCCCTTAAGCAGGAACTGAAAAAAGTTATTGATGTGAAAGATTTAAAAATTGGTGATGTGTTTATTGTTGGAGGATTTCCCGGTCATGCAGTTATTGTTGTTGATGTTGCAGCTCACAAAAGTACGGGAGAAAAAATATTTTTACTTGCACAAAGTTATATGCCGGCTCAGGACATTCATATTCTAAGGAATCTTGAAAATGAAGTTCTATCACCTTGGTATAGACTTAATACGAAAAAGCTATATACACCTGAATGGACTTTTAACTGGAGTGATTTACATCGGTTTAATTAGATTTGTTTATGAAAAAATTAGTAACAGAAATAGATGTAATTAACCTGATACGATCAGGAAGCAGAGTCCTAATTGTAGAAGATGGATACATTTTTACTCCACTTGCATTAGATAAAATTAAAGAGAAAAAAATTACTGTTGTCAATAAATCAAAAACGAAAAACTCAAATATCATAAGAATAGCAATTGGTTCTGATCATACAGGTTATACTGTCAAGTTATTACTAATTGAATATTTACAAGCAAAAAATTACGTGGTTGAAGATGTAGGAACATTTAGTGAGGAATCTTGCGATTATCCCGATTTTGCAATAGCAGTTGCAAAAAAAGTATTATTAGAAAATGTTAATTTTGGAATATTAATCGATGCAACAGGAATACCCTCTGCAATTACTGCAAATAAATTTCCGGGTATTCGAGCAACAACTTGTTATGATGAATTTTCTGTAAAGAGCGCAAGAGAGCATAACAACGCAAATATTTTAGTGCTTGGTGCAAAGACTTTGAACGAAGAGAAAATTAAGTTACTTGTTGATATATGGTTGACGACAGAATTTGCTGGTGAACGTCATCAGAAGCGAATAGATAAAATTATTGAATTAGAAAAAAAAATATTGAAATAATTAATGAGTAAAATAATAATTGAAAATTCAATTGTTGAATCAAACGAAAGAATAAATAGCAATGTCTATTTATTGAAAGTAACATCGCCAGAAATTGCTTCCCAAATTGGAGTGGGACAGTTTTGCAACATTAAAGTTAGCGATACAGATTATCCTTTGCTTCGTCGTCCTCTAAGTATATGTGATGTCGAGGATGATAAATTATTTTTTCTCTATCAAGTTGTTGGCGTAGGAACTGAAATCCTGTCAAGGAAAATGAAAGGTGATAGACTTAACATATTAGGTCCTCTTGGTAATGGTTTTAATATTCAGGACGATTTTGAAACTGCGATAATTGTAGCAGGAGGAATTGGCATTGCTCCATTTCCTTTTCTAATTAAAAAAATTATGAATAAAAATATTATTACTTATGTTGGATTTAAAACAAAGGCTGATATAATTGATTATGGATTAAAAAATTGTAAATATTCAACAGATGATGGCTCTCTCGATTTCAAAGGAACATGCGTTGACTTATTAAAAAGTGAAGGTAAAACATTAAATTCAAAATGCAAAATATTTGCCTGTGGCCCAAATTCAATGTTGAGAAACTTAAAAGAGTTTTGCTCTGATAAAAATATTACTTGCGAAGTATCTCTTGAATCCGTAATGGCTTGTGGATTTGGTATTTGCCAAGGTTGTGCAGTTGAATCAAAAAATGATGACAATTACAAATTAGTATGTAAAGATGGTCCTGTTTTTAATATTAATGAAATTAAAATCTAATTTTTAACTTTTTGTCTTTTGGTTATTGTTATACGGCTAAGATTTTTTGGATGATAAATGGACATAAACTTATCGGTTAATATTGGAAAACTTAAAATATGCAATCCAATAATTCTCGCTTCTGGTACTGTTGGTTATGGAGAAGAGATTGCAAAATTTTTGGAACTTAGTAAAATCGGTGCAATTATTACTAAATCAATTTCCTTAAAACCCCGCAAGGGTAATCCACCACAAAGAATAGTCGAAACACCTTCGGGAATGCTTAATGCAATTGGACTCGCTAATGTTGGACTTGAAGAATTTATTACAAATAAAATTCCTTTATTAGAAAAATTTAATTCAACTGTAATTTGTAATATAGCTGCTAGTTCGATTGAAGAATATGTGGAATGCACTCGAACCTTGAACGATTTTGATATCATAAAAGCATTTGAAATTAATGTCTCTTGTCCCAATGTTAGAGAGGGGGGATTAATTTTCGGCAATGATTTGAGCGCAGTTGGAAAAATCACAAATCAGGTGCGGGCAGCAACAGAAAAAACAATTATTATTAAGTTATCACCAAATAATTCTCAAATATCTGAATTTGCTCAAGTTGTAAAAGATGAAGGGGGGGATGCTGTCTCAGCAATAAATACTTTAGTTGGAACAGCATTTGACATTAACACACGAAAACCAATTATAAAAAACATCACTGGCGGTTTGTCAGGTCCAGCAATTAAACCAGTTGCTTTAGCAAAAATCCTTGAGATTAGTAGAAAAATAAATATCCCGATAATCGGACTGGGGGGTATTATGAATTGGAAAGATGTAATTGAGTTCATGATTGCTGGGGCAAGTGCTGTGCAAATCGGAACAGTAAATTTTATCAATCCATTCGCAGCTTATGAAATGATTGAAGGAATAGCAAATTATTGCATAAGCAATTCAATAAAAAATATTTCTGAATTAACCGCGTCATATCAATTATAACATGGAAATAGAAAGAGCACTAGAAAAAATTTTCGCACTTCATTCCTTTGGAGTGAAATTAGGTCTGGAAAATATAAATAAACTTTTAAATTTTCTTAATAATCCCCAGAACAATTTTAAATCAATTCATATAGCTGGTTCGAACGGTAAAGGAAGCACTGCTTCTTTCATTGCAAGTATTCTAATGGAAATGGGATACAAAGTGGGATTATATACTTCTCCTCATTTGGTTGAATTTAACGAGCGGATAAGAATTAATGGAAATAAAATTCCCAACGAATATGTTGCTAAATTTATCTCTTCGGTGGATTCATTAATTGATGAAAAGCAAATTACTTTTTTTGAAGTTACAACTGCTTTAGCATTCAGTTATTTTTCGGATGAAAAAATTGATTATGCTGTAATTGAAACAGGACTTGGTGGTAGATTAGATGCAACCAATACTATTAATCCGCTTTCTTGTGTTTTTACAACTATCAGTCACGAACACACAAACATACTTGGTGAAGAATTATGGAAGATTGCAGAAGAAAAAGCAGGTATAATTAAAAAGGATTCGAAAGTCTTTTTTGGCATACTACCTGAGGAAGCAGAGAATGTTATAAGAGAAAAAATTCGATATTTTGGAAATGAATTTTATTCATTAAAAGAAAATATTGATGATTATCCAGATTATGTAAAATTGCATTTAACGAAATTCAATTACAATTTATATAAAACTCCTTTAGTGGGTAGACATCAATTATTCAATTGTAGTTTGGCTATATTAGTCCTCGATAAAATATTTGATATAAAAACTGACAGCGCAATTTCACAAGGTATAAAGAATGTTATTAAAAATACAGGTATTCAAGCACGATACGAAACATATTCAGAAAACCCAAAAATAATTTTTGATGCAGCGCATAATTTGGAAGGTGTTGAATCTTTTATTGCTGAATTTGAAAAAGAATATTCAAGATATAAAGAAACAAATTTAATATTCAGTACACTGCAGGATAAAAATATTTTTGAAATGTTTAAGAGATTAAATCCTTATTTTACAAAAGCTTATGTTACAACTTTGGAAAATGAACGTGCTTATAAAATTGACGAGATTTATAATATTTGTAAAGAGATCCGAGACGATGTTCAAAAATTAGAAAGCCCCTCGGATTTTATAGTTCAAGCTAAATGCTCAAATGGAAATAAATGTATTGTAATTCTTGGCAGTATATATTTGTTAGGGCAAATTAAAAAAGAATTAATGAATAAAGATATAAACTTGTAATTTTGATTTAGGGAAAAATCTATATATAAAATATGAGTATTCTGAATAAAATATTGGAGTTAGGGAAAGATACTGCTGTATACGGTGTAAGTACTATTATAGGTCGTTTCATTGGATTTTTACTTGTACCATTCTATACACAGGTTTTTACGACTGAGCAATTTGGAATATATTCTTATGTCTATACATTATTTGCATTCTTGAATATTATCTATGTTTATGGTATGGACGTCGCATTTATGAAATATGATTCATTGGTAGATGGAGAAGAAAAAAAGAAAATTTTTTCAACAACTTTTATAACTGTTCTTATAACTTCAATAATATTATCAATCATCTTCTTTGCGTTACGATTTCCTATCAGTGAGTTATTAGAAATTCGCTATTACAAATTTGATATTGTATATTTTGTAATTCTTATCTTACTTATAGACTCTTTAACCTTTATTCCATTTGCAGATTTAAGGTTAAGAAGAAAAGCGAAAAAATTTGCAACTATCAAAATTCTGAATATTATTATAAATGTGACATTAAACATAATTTTGATTTTAGTCTTCAAACAAGGTATAGAGGCAATTTTTATTGCTAACTTAATTGCTTCAATTTTTTCTTTACTTGCGTTATCGAAAGAAATATTAGAAAAATTAAAATTCAAAATTGATAAAGCAGTTCTAAAAAGGTCTCTGAAATTTGGAATTCCATATCTTCCTGCAAGTCTTTCCGCAATGACTGTGCAAGTTATTGATGTCCCGATATTGGGTATGTTAACTGACGAATCTACAGTCGGAATATACAGAGCAAATTACAAACTTGGAATTATTATGATGTTGTTTGTCTCTATGTTTCAATATGCCTGGCAACCATTCTTCTTAGTAAATGCCAAAGAAAAAAATGCCAAAGAAATATTCGCGAAAGTCTTAACGATTTTTGTTATAGTAGGAGGAGTAATCTGCGTTTTCTTTTCCTTATTTATTGAAGATGTTGCCCAATTCGAAATTTTTGGCCGCACAATTATTGGTAGAGATTATTTAGTCGGGTTAATTATTGTTCCATTGGTTTTACTTGGATATTTTTTTAATGGAATATACTTTAATTTCTCAGCCGGTATTTATATAGAAGAAAAAACCAAATATACATTTTTAGTAACTGGTATTGGTGCTTTAGTAAAAATTGGAATCAACTTTTTACTAATACCCGTGTGGGGATTAATGGGTGCAGCATTTTCGACTTTAATTAGTTATATGGCGATAGCATTTTCTCAATATACTATTTCGCAAAAATTTTATAAGACTAACTATGAGTATAGTAAAGTAATAAAATTACTCGTGCTTGTTTTTCTTGCAATAGGTGCATATTATTTATTGTTCTACTTTGGTGAAATAAACCTGTTAATCAAATTATTAGTAATGCTTATTTTTATCGGATTGATTTTTGTTTTAAGGATTATTAATTTCAAAGAAATATCAACAATTTTGACAAATATTTTTTCAAAAAGTGAAAAAAAGAATATCATCTAAACTTTTATGAGCAAAAAAAATAAAAAAAAGAAAATTGTAAAATCTTCAGCAGAAAAAAACAAAATTGACGTTAAGAAAAAGAAAAATATTTTACTTACCCTTGGAATAATTCTGTTTGTGGGATTAGTTCTTCGACTAATATATGTACTTGAAATAAACAACACACCATTTGCAAATAATTTATTTTCCGATGCAAAAATTTATAACGAATGGGCAAAAAGTATAGTAAGCACGAATGACTGGGTTGGAAAAGATGTCTTTTTCATGGCGCCGATTTATCCTTATTTTTTAGCAATAATTTATAAAGTATTTGGTCAATCAATCCTTTTTATTCAATTATTGCAAGTAATAATCAGTACTTTTTCTATCTTATTAATTTATATATGTGCTAAAAAATTATTTTTGGAAAAAGTTGCATTGATTAGTGCGGCAATATCTTCTGTATATTCTGTTTTTGTCTTTTATTCAGGAGCAATTCTATCTGAAACTTTACAACTTTTTTTCTTTTGTCTTTTTATCTATTATATTATCAAGTCAAGTGAAAGTAATAAACTTAAACACTGGTTTATCGCAGGAATTTTTGCCGGAATTAGTATCCTGTTTCGTGGTAATTTTTTGTTTATTAGCTTTCTTATTGTATTGTACATTATTTTTTCTGAGAATGTTAAAGGATTTCTTAACAAGATTAAAAGTACATATAAAAGAATATTAATTTTTACAGCAGGAATTTTACTGATAATTTTTCCAGTTACATTAAGAAATTACCTTGTTGGTGACGAGTTTGTTTTGCTTACTTCAAATGGAGGAATAAACTTTTACTTAGGTAACAACCCTAATTCGCAAGGAGTATTTATTACACCTCAAGAATTTGACTTTCACAATGATTTAGCGGGACAAAAATATGCCCAAAAAATACTTGGAAGAAATCTAACTGCTTCAGAAACTTCTTCTTTCTGGTTCAACAAAGGGATTGAATTCATCACAAATAATCCGGGAAATGCAGCAACGCTTTATCTAAAAAAAATATTTCTGTTTTTCGGACCAAACGAGAATCCTCAATCATTTGTGATGAACAAAGATTTTTTTGCTGACAACTATTCCACAATTCTTCGATTTTTAATTGTTGACTTTAATTTAATCTCTTTTCTTGCACTCTTTGGTTTGTTCTTATCTTGGTCAAGACGGAAAGAATTGAAATATTTTTACCTAATCTTTTTTGGTTATGCTTTAAGTACAATTATATTTTTTGTTAATGGTAGGTTCCGACTTGCTTTAATTCCGCTATTTATTATTTTTTCATCATTTGCTATTTATGAAATTTCTAATTTAATAAAGAATAAAAGCTACAAGAAATTTATCACACCAATTTCTTTAACTTCTGTTTTTGCTTTGATTTATTATTTGTTCATTCCTTTACCTAAATTCACAGATTATGATGCTTATCTGCAACTCGGAAATATTGCTTATAATGAGGGTAAAATTGATGAAGCAATTCTAAATTATGAGAAGTCACTTTCACTTCAGGAAAATTATTTGACTTACGTTAATCTTGGGAATTCATATGGAGTACTAAACGATTTCAAAAATGCCGATTACTATTACAGAAAAGCAATAAAATTAAATCCTGAAAATCCTTTAGGATATTTTAATTGGGGATCTTTATATTTCTTAGCAAACAAACTAAAAGAAGCAGAAGTTATATATTTAAAAACTCTTCAAGTGGATCCATATTTTGAACAAGCAATAGTAAATCTTGCAAATATTTATTTCATTACAGAGCAATATGAGAAAGCAATAGGATATTATGAGTTTTATCTAACCGTCGCTAAAGATATAAATATGAAAAATACTGTAAAATTAGATCTTGAAAATGCCAAAAAAAAATTAAGTGAAACGAAATAATATTTACTTGAAATTTTAATTTATGTTATATAAAATATTTTATCAAAAGCAATTGTTCTTTTTACTTTTTTAGTTTTATCTTTCAACGTTAACATAAATTATTTTTGTAAAAATGATATTTATTAAAGTGAAAAGAATCTCACAGGATTTTTCGGATATACCGTTACCAAAGTATGCAACTGAAGGTAGTTCAGGTATGGACATACGAGCTGCGGTTTCTGAGAAAATTGAAATTCTTCCAAATAAGTTCACTGTAGTACCGACTAATCTTATTTTTGAAATCCCAAATGGTTATGAAATACAAGTAAGACCAAGAAGTGGACTTGCAGCAAATAATGGTATAGGTATTTTAAATTCACCTGGAACAATTGACTCTGATTACCGTGGCGAATTAAAAGTTATTTTGTTTAACTTCTCCGATAAGGCATTTGCAATCAATAGAGGGGATAGAATAGCACAAATCGTAATTAATAAAATATTCAAAAGTAATCTGGAAGAAGTTACGGATATATCTAAAACTGAAAGGGGAGAAGGCGGATTCGGTCATTCAGGAAAACACTAAATGGAAATTATTGCTCTAATAATTTTTTAATATATGTATTACATATAAAATTTTCAAATGTCAGAATTTATTCATTTACATAATCATTCACACTATAGTCTACAAGATGGTGCTTGCACAATAGATACTCTTCTCGATACCACTATTAAAAATAATATGTCAGCGATTGCATTAACTGACCATGGTGTTATGTATGGTGCATTTGAATTTTATAAAAAGGCACGCGAAAGAAACATCAAACCAATAATTGGGATAGAAGCATATATAACTTTAGACGGCTCAAGATTTGAAAAGGGTAAGGGGAGTGACGATAACTCTAACGGTCGTAAGCAATCTAAACATTATAATCATCTGATTTTACTTGCAAAGAATAAAGATGGGTATAAGAATCTTATCAAACTTTCAACAATAGGTTTTTTAGAGGGATTCTATTACAAACCTCGGATTGATCTTGAAGTATTAGAAAAATATAAAGACAACTTGATTTGTACTACAGCTTGTGCTCATGGAATTATTCCTCCGCACCTTATTTCTGGTGAATATGAAAAGGCAAAACGAATAGCAAAGAAATTTAAAGATCTGTTTGGAGATGATTTTTATTTAGAAATTCAGGACCACAATTTACCCGATGAAAAAATCATTATACAAGGAATGGCAAAATTATCGAAAGACTTAAATATAAAATTAGTGGCAACAAATGATATTCATTATATTGAGAAAGGACACGCAATTGCTCATAATATTTTATTATTGTTATCAGATAAAACAGGAAATGCGGATTACCACCAATTAAGATATCAAACCGATGAGATTTATTTCAAGTCAGCTGATGAAATGGTTGAATTATTTAAAGACTATCCCCAAGCAATTGAAAGTACACTAGAAATTTCTGATAAAGTAAATATAAGCTTGGATGAGAAGAAACATCAATTCCCAAATTTTCCAATTCCGAAGGATTCAAAAGCAAAAACATTGGAGGAATATTTACGACATGTTGCAGAAAAAGGATTAGGAAAAAGATTTGATGTAATTACGGATGAAATTAGCAAGAGATTTGAATATGAACTGGATGTAATTAATAAGATGGGATTTGCAGGATATTTTTTAATTGTTCAGGATTTTATTAAAGCCGCAAAAGAAAGAAATATCCCTGTAGGATGTGGAAGAGGAAGTGCTGCAGGTAGTCTTGTCGCGTATGCACTTGAAATAACGGAAGTAAATCCGCTGGAATATAATTTGTTGTTTGAGAGATTCCTAAATCCTGCAAGACGTTCAATGCCCGATATAGATATTGATTTCGCCGATGATCAAAGAGAAAAAATAATTCAATATGTAAAAGAGAAATATGGTGAAGAATCCGTTTGTCAAATTATTACTTTTAATAGATTATCTTCCAAAGCTGTTATCAAGGATGTTGCTCGTGTATTAAAAATTTCTATACAAACTGCCGAAGAAATTACAAAGAAAATTCCCTCTAAATTTGGCAAAGTATATTCTATCGATCAAGCACTTAACGAAGTAATTGAATTAAAGGAAATTCGGGATTCTAAAGATCCAATGATTATTGAACTTTTGAAATATTCCCGTGTTTTGGAAGGGATGAATAGAAATGCTTCAAAGCATGCTGCTGGCGTTGTTATAACTCCTGGACCTGCTGTTGAACATGTACCATTATGTTTAGCTGGTAATGATAATGAAATTGTTTCTCAATTTAATATGAAGGATCTTGAGGATGTTGGTCTATTGAAAATGGATTTTCTTGGTTTAAGGACTTTATCAATTATTCGTGATACTGTTGAATTAGTAAAGAAAACTCGCAATGAAGAAATAGATATTTACAAAATACCATTGAACGATGCAAAAACTTATGAATTATTTTCCAAAGGTCAAACAACAGGTGTGTTCCAGTTTGAATCTGCACCAATGCGTGAGTATTTAAAAAAATTAAAGCCAAATTGTATTGAAGATCTTGCAGCAATGAATGCATTACACAGACCTGGTCCAATGGAAAATATAGATGATTTTATAGGACGAAAACAGGGTAAGAAAAAGGTTCAATATTTAAGTCCGCTTCTTGAGCCTATTTTAATGTCAACTTATGGTATAATCGTATACCAAGAACAAATAATTCAAATTGCCAACCAGATTGGTGGTATGAGTCTAGCTGAAGCTGATATTTTGAGACGAGCTATGGGCAAGAAGCTTACTGAAGCGATGAAAAAGCAAAAAGAAGCATTTGTTAGAGGTGCTCAGGAAAATAATATAAACAAAAAAATTGCAAATGATATATTTATATTAATAGATAAATTTGCAAATTACGGTTTTAATAAAAGTCATGCTGTTGCTTATAGTATTATTGCATATCAGACTGCTTTTTTAAAAACATATCATTTAGAAGAATTTCTTGCTGCGAATCTTACAAACGAAGTGCATAATCCAACTAAAGTTACGAATTTTTTAGAGGATTGCAGAAAATTAAATATCAAAGTTTTACCACCTAATGTTAATAAACCATCTGTTTATTTTAATGTTGAAGAAGACAAAATTATTTTTGGTATGTCAGCGATTAAAAATGTAGGTATAAATGCTGTGGAAGAAATTATTAGTACTCATAATAAAATTGAACGTGACTTTACAAGCATCTTTGATTTCTGTGCAAATGTAGATAATAGAATAATTAATAAAAGGGCACTTGAAAGTCTGATATTGGCTGGTGCTTTTGATTATGTTAAGGGAAACAGGGCACAAAATTACGAAGTAGTTGAATCCGCTATTGAATATGGTAGAAAAGTGAAAAATATTAAAGAAAAATTAACAGATAATTTATTCGGTCGGGAAGAAGATATAATTAAAATTGATGAGCCCAAACTTCCTAATGTACAACAATGGGAAACAAAGGAGATGCTTTCGAGAGAGAGAAAGGTATTAGGATTTTATTTAACTGATCATCCACTTCGAAAATATGAATACGAATACTTTAATTTTGCAAGTGTTCATCTTGGAGAAACAGAAAATTGCGAAGATGGCAGTATAGTTAGGGTTTGTGGAGTAATAACTAATGTAAAAATAAAATATGATAAAGCTGAAAAAAAAATGGCTATTTTTAGTGTAGATGATTTTTCAGGTTCATGTGATTGTATTATATTCTCACGCGATTATCAAAAATATTCAGATTTAATCAAAATGGAATCGACAATACTCGCAATAGGTAAACTTGAAAGTAGCGGTGATTCGGTTAAAATAATGATTCAAGAAATAATACCACTCGCTGATTCATTGAAAAAATTAACAAAAAAGATAGTACTCGAACTTGATGAAAAAATTCATAGTTATGATACAATACTTGAACTGAGAAATATATTTGAAAATAACATCGGTGAAGTTCCTATTTATTTGAGAATAAAACAAGAAAATGGAAATCGTGAGTTTTCAATAGATTTTAAAATAAGTCCTTCGAAGAATTTAATTGATACAGTAACAAGCATATTAGGTCCAAATTCATTATCAATTTCTTTAATTTAAGCAAATTTTTTAATAAAGAAAATTTTGATTTGAATATTTGAATATACTTGTAACTTTTATATTTTTGCGGTTAGTTATTTGCATTATTATTTTTTAAAAGCAAAAACAATGATTTCTAAAACTAAGTAAGGATAAAATTATGTTTGAACTTAAGTTAACAGAAGAGCAAAATATGCTTCGTGATATGGTTAAAGATTTTGTTGATAAAGAAATAAAACCTATCGCTGCTAAAATAGATGACGAAGAACAAATACCTAAAGAGATTATGAAGAAGTTAGGTGAACTCGGTTTGATGGGTGTTTCATTCCCAGAGGAATATGGAGGTAGTGGATTAGGGGAGGTTGGATACTGTATAATGCAGGAGGAAATTTCTAGAGGATGTCTTTCTGTTGCTACTTTCATTGGAGCTCATCAATCAATTGGTGCAAATACTATATATCTTGGTGGAAATGAAGAACAAAAACAAAAATATTTGGTTCCATTAGCATCAGGAAATAAGATAGCTTGTTACTGTTTAACAGAAGCTAATGCTGGATCTGATGCTTTCAATTTAAGAACAAAAGCTGTGCTTGATGGAAACGAGTGGGTTTTAAATGGTGAAAAAATGTGGATTACAAATGGAGGCATTGCAGATATTGCAGCAGTCTATGCAAGAACAGAAAGAGGTATTAGCGGATTTATTGTTGAGACAAAAACACCAGGCTTTATCCCCGGTCCGAAAGAAAAAAAAATGGGTATTCGTGGTAGTATGACTAATGCAATTACATTTGATAATGTTAGAATACCAAAAGAAAATCTATTAGGTGAAGATGGACGTGGATTTTTACTAGCCATGAAAACACTTGATGCTGGAAGACTCGGATTAGGTGCTGCCTGTATAGGTGCTGCTAAAGAATTATTAGAGAAATCAACAAAATATGCAAAAGAAAGAAAACAATTCGGTCAACAAATATCAAAATTTCAGGCGATTCAATTTTATCTTGCTGAAATGGCAACTATGATATACAATATGGAATCAATTGTTTATAGGACTGCTTACGAATATGATTTAAAGAAAGACATTTCAACAAAATCTGCAATGGTAAAATTATATTGTTCCGATTGTTTAGTAAAAATATCAGACCTTGCTGTTCAAATTCATGGTGGAATGGGCTTTTCGAAAGAATTATTTATTGAACGGTTTTACAGAGACGCAAGAATTAATACTATATTCGAAGGGACAAATGAAATTCAGAAAGGAATTATTGCGCGAGATATTTTAAAGAAAAATGGAGTAATGAGAATTAAATAGGATTTATAGAATGGAACCATATATATTCACAGATCAAAATTTTAATGAAGAAGTTGTCAAATCGGATAAATTGGTATTGGTCGATTTCTGGGCGGTATGGTGTGGACCTTGTAAAATGATTACACAAACTGTTAAAGACTTGGCAAATGAATATTCTGATATAATAAAAGTTGGAAAACTAGATGTTGATAATAATCCTGTTGTTCCAACCAATTATGGTATAAGGAGTATTCCTACAGTTTTATTTTTTAAAAACGGTTCTATAGTTGATTCGGTTGTTGGTGCAGTACAAAAAGAAAAATTTGTAGAAAAAATAATAAATTTTAAGTAATTTATCAATTTAATATATTATAAATTATATTTATTTAAACTTGACAATAAAATCAAGTTTTAGTATTTTGTTTACCAAAATAAAGAAAATTTAACATTTTTAATAAAATATTAAAATTTTGTTCTTTGAACTTACTTTATTGAAATAAGTTCCAATATTTTTTTCAGTTTTTATAATACATTATTCAAATAAATAAAAACTAAACATTTTTTTTCAATAAAAAGGAGCAGGATATGCATCGAAAATTGATCTACTTTATGCTGTTTCTATCCTTAACTGCAATGGTATTTGCAGGTACAAAGGGTAGGATTAAGGGACAGGTCGTCGATATTCAAACAGGCGAACCCTTAATCGGTGCTAACGTCGTTGTTGTTGGTACTAACTTTGGTGCCGCAACTGATGCTAGCGGCGAATTTGTTCTGATGAATTTGGAAGCTGGAGAATATGATTTGAAAGTTTCCTACATCGGATATCAAAGTATTACTTTGACAGGAGTAAGAGTAAATGCAGACTTGACAACTGAAGTAACTGTTGAACTTCCTAAAACAGATTTCACAGTTGAAACAGTTATTGTACAAGCTGAAAGACCTCTTATTATTAAAGACCAAACAAGTTCTGTGCAAGTAACTACCAATGACGAAATTCAAAACTTGCCAGTTCGTGGTATGACTAACATTATTTCTTTAAGCGCTGGTGTCGTTGATTACAACGGTATTCACTTAAGAGGTAGCCGTTCAGATGAAGTTGCTTTCTATCTCGACGGTGTTTCTATTAAAAATCCGATGGGTGGTGGAAGACTTGTTAGTGTACCCAATGATGCAATTGAAGAGATTCAAGTAGAAACTGGTGGTTATTCAGCAGAATATGGTGATGCGAATGGTGGTATTGTTCGTTCTTCTTTAAGAACTGGTTCAAACGAATACCGTGCTAGCCTTGAAGTTATGACTGATAATATTGCTTTCAAGAGCAAAGAAGATTTCTATAATCAGGAAGAGGAATTAGGAAGATACTGGTATGGCTATAACGAATTAAGTGCTGTTTTAAGTGGTCCTTTTATTCCCGAATCAAAAGTTGCAAAATTCTTCTTAAACTTTAACTACATATATGATAAAGATAGAAGCAAACAAGGTTACGAAGGATTTGATTATGGATATTTTGGTGATGGACTTTCTAGTGATCCAATAAACAATGATAGTATTAATTTAGTTTATCCAAAAGGTGTTTTAAAAAATAATGCCGGTCAACAGTATGGTTTAGCTGGTACAATTACTTTAGATCTAAATCCAGTTACTTTCAAACTTGGTGGAACTTACTTTATGAGAGATTATGAAGTCGGAGCTAATGGAATTGCCAGTTTAATTCAAAATATGACAGGAAAAGACGAATATAAAGATGGTGCTTTCAGTTTGAAGATGACGCATGTGCTCAGTCCTTCTATGTTCTATGAAATTATTGGTGGTATAACTGTATGGGATAGAGAACAAGGTACACCAGGAATTTGGGATGATTATTGGAGATATGGAGATAGCGTTGCTGTTGCTGGAGCTTTAGGAGGACCTTGGGAAAGAAGACCAATAGATTTAGTTACTGGCGCTTTCGGAAGATATGTTAATTCAAATGCCACTGTTTATGATCTTTTTGGATTTCCATTTAATTATGAAGGAGCAATTCCAGCAACTTATCTAAAACAAAATAGGAATAGCTGGTCAATCGGCGGTAAATTCACTTATCTGATTGGCAAAACACATTCAATTATTATCGGAGGTGATTACAGACAATGGACAATTAGGAGCTGGTCAGCTAGAGGACAATTAGACAATGCCTATAGTATTGCAAAAGCTTTATATAATAGAGGATTACTTTCAGGTTATTCATTTCAAAATACTACTATTTATACGGGAGATGTTTGGGAAGCATTGAAAGTTGCAGGGTCAGGGTTCGAAGATTCAATAAAAACTGCACTATTAATGCAAGATGGGGTTAGTAATTATGGTTATGATGTACAAGGTAACCTCATTGATGATGAGGGATTATATGCTCCTAAAAAACCCGTAACAGCAGGTTTCTATCTTGAAGATAAAATCGAATATGAAGATATAATTCTTAAATTGGGTGTACGATACGATTACTTTGATATTGATAACTATAAGATGGTTGACCCAACGATGCCAGATTTAAGTATTCTTAATAATGGGGATGTAATTGAATCAGGTTGGGAAAAAACAGCTGTAAGAAGTTACATTAGTCCAAGAGTTAGTTTATCATTCCCAGTTACTGACAAGACGGTATTCCACGCTGGCTTTGGTAAGTTTATTCAAATGCCTGACTTAAGCCAAATTTACAATGGTGTTCATAACTGGGCTTATCAAATCGCTGGTGGTTTCTTCTTTTCTGCTCCAGCAGCATTTGATCTTCAACCAGTCAGAAAAACTCACTATGCTATTGGTTTCCGTCAGGAATTAACAGATTTCTTAGCATTTGACATTACTGGTTATTATGATGATGTTAAAGGTCAGATTTATTTTGATCTTAATACAACCGATGTTGCTGGTGGAAGTAAATATCAATCTTATACAACCAAATCTAATGGTGACTTTCAAACATCAAAAGGGGTTGAATTAACTCTTACTATGAGAAGATATCAAAGATTTATGGCTAACGCTACCTTTACATTCCAGGATGCAAGGGGAACGGGTTCGTATCCAAATTCGAATTCCGGTGTAGTTGGTGCTCCTCTTGATGGTGTTACTATATATAGACCTCTTTATGTTTCTCCACTTGAGTTTAATAGAGGATTTACTGGTGTATTAAATCTTGATTATAGATTTGGTGAAAACGATGGTCCTGTATCAATGTTACATCAATTCGGCGCAAATTTACTATTGAGTATAAACTCTGGACATCCATTTACTAGAGGTACTGGTGGAAGAAATATGGAAACTGACGGACGTGATAGAAGACCATTAGAACCATTAGGTTCTTCAACTACTCCAAGTCAATTTAGAGTTGATCTTAGAATTGATAAAACATTCAAAATTTATGATAAATTAGCAGCAAATTTCTACATCAAAGTTTTGAATTTATTTAATAATGAAAACGTAAATGATGTATATAGAAGATCTGGTGCTGCTGATGATGACGGATATATTTCGAATCCTGAATTAGGTGGTACTTTAATTAATACTTATGGACCAGTTTATGAAGATTTGTATAAAGATATGGTGATCAACTATAACGGATTTTATGGTCAAGCTCGCCAGATCATTCTTGGTTTTAGACTTGAGTATTAATTTAAACTCTTGTGTAAACATAAATAAATGGAGATATAATATGAATCAAAAAATATTTAAATTTGCTTCTCTGCTTTTCTTTCTGATGTTGCTTTCATCAGTTTTAATATTTGCAGAAGGCGAAAAGAAAAAACAAGTGGGCAAAATAGAAGGTTCACCTGCTTATACCCACTTTAACATTAATAATATTTCTACTTGGATTAAAAACGATGGAGAGTCGGATATTAATCCAAATGGAAACTCTGGATTACAATTTCCAAAGGGTTCTGGGAAAACTGCAGTTTTCCAAACCGGTTTCGTCTATGGTGGAATTGTAAATGGTGAAGTTCGTGTCGGTGGTTCTACTTACAGACAGGGACAAACACCTGGTAAGATATTACCTGATGGCTCTGCTCAAGATCCAAATGATCCCGATGTAAGAATTTGGAGAGTTAGAAAAGATTGGAATGAATCTTCTGCAGTTTTTACATCTGAGATAGCTGATGGAGATGGCTCTACTGATGCTGATGTGAAAGCAAAGTATGAATATGATTGGATTAACTGGCCTTGGCAGAGTGGTGCTCCATATGAGGATGTAAATAATAATGGTCAATATGATTATGAAGTTGATATTCCAGGTGAACCTGGTGCAGCACAATCAATCTGGTTTGTTGTTAACGATTTAGATGCAGCTCAATGTCAATTCTTATATGGCTCTAATCCTATTGGACTTGAGATGAGAGCTTCGATTTGGGGTTATACATCTTCTCAGGCTCTGCAAAATATGTTTTTCCGTAAGTATACATTAATTAATAGAAGTGCTAACACAGTAGATAGTATGTACGTTTGTTTATGGTCAGACCCTGATGTTGGAGACGCAGGTGATGACTTTGTAGGTTGCGATGTTGATAAAAGTTTAGCTTATGCTTATAACGGTTTAGCAAGAGATGGTCAGTATGGAAGTTATCCTCCAGCAGCTGGTTGGGACTTCTTCCAAGGTCCTATAGTACCTGCTCCAGGACAGACTGCTATCGTTAATAACCAATACTTAGCAGATTATGAAAATCTTTCAATGAGTACTATGTTCTTCTTTATTAATGGTGACCCCATATATGCAGATCCCGATTTGGGTTATTATACAACTGGTACGTTACAGATGTGGAATTTGTTTCGAGGAAGAGTAAGTACAACAGGAGAACCCTTTATAGATCCAACAACTGGCATGTCCACTAAATACTGTTTATCAGGTGATCCTGTAACAGGTGAAGGTTGGGTTGATGGTATTGCCCACCCACCTGGAGATAGAAGATTAGGTTTGGTTTCTGGTCCTTTCACGATGGCACCTGGCGATACGCAAGAGATCGTTCTTTCAGAAATATTAGCTGGTGCTACTCAAGGAACTAACAACATTGCTGCTATTCAATTCTTAAGATATTATGACCTTATTGCTCAACAATCTTATGACAATTTTTTCCTCATTCCAGAGTCTCCAACACCTCCAGTTGTTAATATTTCTACATTAGATCAAGAAATTGTTTTGAATTGGGGAACAAATGCAGGGAATTGGAGTCAGACTGAATCTAAAGTTAATCAAGGTTACAAATTCCAAGGTTACAATGTTTATCAATTACCTACAAGGTCTGCTACTCAAGAAGAAGCCATTAGGATTGCAACGTATGATGTAATTGATGATATTACTGTTATTACCCAAAATGAACCGGATATGGAAAGTGGACTTCTGTTAGAGAAAGCAAAACAGTTTGGAACCAATTCCGGAGTTAAAAGATTTATTACTATAAATAAAGATTACATTAATAATACTGATTTAATTAATGGTACAAAATATTATTTTGCTGTTACAGCTTATTCATATAACGATGATCCTTCTGTGGCAGTTAAAACCTTAGAATCAAAATTTAATGTTTACGAAATAATTCCACAGGCTGAAGATGCTGGAACAAGATATCAAGCCTCAACAAATGAAGAATTGATTATAACTCATATTGGTACTGCAGATGCTTCAGTTGAAGTTAAAGTTGTTGATCCCAGCAAGTTAACTGGTCACGATTATGAAGTAAGTTTTTTTGAGCAAAATTATTACTTAGATAAAAATAATGTTTGGAAAAAAACGAATTATCCAGATTCAATTGGTAAAAGTGGATACAATCCAGAAGATGCTTCTGCATCAACATTATCTGGTCTTGCAGTTTATCAAACATACGGCGATAATGTAGATTGTCGTTTTACTCTTGATTTAGTCTCACCCGATTATGATTATTGTGATGGAATTCAGGTTACCTTCCCTACAAGTATAACAGTATTAAAAGCTGAGCCAACCGTAGGAAACACATACGGTCATACAATCCCCCCTGTAGTAAGTGGAAATACTGTAACTTGGGGTGGTGATTATCAATCTGGTGATGGTGAATTTTCCGGTGGTGAAGAATTTGTTGTTACAATTGCAGAACCCACTTTACCAATATCTATCAACTACGAAATTTTTGATGATGGTTGGGGATTCTTAAGTGGTTATGATACTACTTACGGTATAATTAATGCAATTGGATCATTGACGATCTCAGAAATGGGTCATACATTCTCAACGCAAACGCATTGGAGATTGAGAGATGTTACTGATAACATTGTTGTATTAGATGATCAAAAAGTTTTTTGGGGTGAACATCTTTATTGGAATTATGACGGGCAGTGGAATTCGAAGGAAGTAGGTGAAGATTACACCTCTATAGTTTATGGGCTAAAAGTAAATGTTACAAGTGGTTCTTTTGAAGCTCCTGTAACTATTGGAAGTGTTAGTTTATTAGAATCTGGCGCAACAAAATCATCAACTGTACCTATTAGTACTACTGGTGATGGTAGTTACGCTATAACAGATTATTTATATTATGGATGGGCAGCAACTGGTAAATCTATTGACGCATTTGGTAATGGTGTTGACGTAATTGATATTTTACAAAAAGATTATGAATTGAGATTCACTGGAGTATATGATACATTAGATAATGCAGGACAACAAATTATTGATGTTCGTAGAGGAACTGGTTCTTATGCAACACTATATAATACTCGTTCAATGTCTATGGGTGACCATCCTTTGAATCCGACTCCAGGTTCATCTGATCCATTCTTAATTAGAATACCTTTTGAGGTATGGAATAAGGATGATAATAGGCAAGTTAATTTAATTATGTTGGATAGAAAGCAGACAGCTACGGCTGATCCTTTTTATCCATTTAATATTACCAATAGAATGTATTGTGAAATCCTAAATACTGCTTATGATTCAACCTTAGTCAACAGTGGTGATCCGGGAGAAACTGATACTGATTCATTAACATGGAACCTGGTATTTTGGACTACGTATTGGAATTATGGTGATGTAATTACATTACAATATTCTAATCCAATTCAATATGATAAAGATAAATTTACATTTACTACTGCTGCACCAACGTTCTCAACAGAAACTCAAGAAGAGGATCTAGATAGAATTAATGTTTATCCTAATCCATATTATGGCGCAAACCCAAGAGAAATTAACAAATATCAGAGATTTGTAACGATAAACCATCTTCCAGTGGGAGAACACGCACTAATAAAGATTTACAATCTTGCTGGACAATTGGTTAAAAGGTTATGGAAACTTACTGGTGACCCACAGGAAATTAAGTGGGACTTAAATAACGAAGACGGTTTACCCGTAGCAAGCGGATTGTTCTTAATTCACGTTGAAATACCAGATTTAGGTTTCGAGAAGATACTTAAAGTTGGTATAATTCAGGAACAACAAGTCTTGGATAGATTCTAATAAATAAGGGAGAATAAAATGAAAAAAATAAAAGTCATAAGTGCAATTTTAGTGTTTTTCCTTATAGCTGCGGGTAGCAATTTGGTATTCGCAGATGGAGGAGAACGAAATGGCACAGCTGGTTCAGTTCAGTTACTGATTCCAGTTGGACCACGAGGAATTGGCATGGGTAGTGGTACTCTTGCCAACTCCAAAGGAATCGAATCAATATTCTGGAATCCAGCAAATTTATCAAGAGGTTCCAAGAGTACAGAAGTTATGTTTGAGCATATGAGTTATATTGCTGATATTGGTATAGAGTATGGAGCTATAAAAACTAGTGTAGAAGGATTTGGTACAATAGGATTTCATATTAAAACATTAGATATTGGTGAAATACCAGTAACTACATCAGATTTTCCAGATGGAATTGGTCGAACCTATACTCCACAATTCTTTACAATTGGCGCAACATATTCAATAATGTTAAGCGATAGAATCTCTGTAGGATTAACCTGTAATTATATTTCAGAAAAAATTGAATTCGTTAGTGCAACCGGTTTAGGTTTTAATATTGGTCTTACTTATTCTGATTTGGCCAATTTAAAAGGTCTAAATTTTGCTATTGCAATGAAGAATTTCGGTGGAAATATGCAATATGATGGTTCAGGTTTACTAGTTCTTGCAGATGCTAATGGTTATTTAAGACCAGAACAGTATTACAAAATAGAAGCTGCACCATATGAATTACCATCTTCAGTTCAATTTGGTCTAAGCTATCATTATGATATTAATAAACAGAATGCTATTGAAGCAGCAATCCAATTTGAGAATGCTAACTTCTATGGCGATATGTATCATGGTGGTTTTGAGTATGCATATGACAATATGGTATTCTTAAGATTTGGATATCAGGTTTCACCAACTTTGATTAAAGCAGAAAATGTATTTGGATTAGCTGGCGGTATTGGCTTTAAGGTTAATGTTGGCGGAATGGCACTGGGTGTTGATTATGCATATCGTGATGCAAAGGTATTTGATGGTAATCATATATTTAGTTTATATCTAGGATTGTAATTCTGTTATTATATTATTAAAAAATACCCAAGCCAAATTGGCTTGGGTATTTTTATTTTAAACCCATCAGTCCAATGATGTAATTTGCTTTTCAAAATTGTTATATTTGAAAAGTTATTACAAATTTTTAGGTGATAATATGGACTGGATAAAATTAATCCGATCAATTTTACTTATCATTTTAATAATTTCTAATGTTTATTCGCAAGATAAGAAAAATCAAGAAGTCAGTAAATGCTATGGAACTCCTTCTTATACTCATTTTAATATAAATAATATCTCAACCTGGATTAAAAATGATGGCGAATCGGATATTAATCAAAATGGAAACTCCGGCTTAGAATATCCAAAAGGTTCTGGCAAGACAGCAGTTTTCCAAACAGGATTTTTATATGGTGGAAAAGTAAATGGAGATGTGAGAGTTGGAGGCTCAACATATAGGCAGGGACAAATGCCAGGTCGTATATTATCTGATGGCACAGCACAAAATCCCGACGACCCAGATGTACGAATATGGAGAGTTAGAAAAGATTGGAATACGCCAAATGCAAGTTTCTTGCAAGAAGTCATTGATGGTGATGCTGATAGCGAAGCTGAAGCAAAGTCAAATTATGAATATGATTGGAACAATTGGCCCTGGCAATATGGAGCACCTTTCGACGATAAAAACAATAATGGTACTTATGAACCTACTGTTGATATTCCGGGTTTACCTGGTGCAGACCAGACAATTTGGTTTGTTTGCAATGATTTAAATGTTGAACAATGTCAAAATCTCTATGGTTCTAATCCTATTGGTTTGGAAATGCAAGCGACTATTTGGGGTTATAATTTTTTCACTCCACTAAAAGATATGTTCTTTAGAAAATATACAATCATTAATAAAAGTAATAATACTATTGATAGTATGTATTTAGGAATATGGACAGACCCTGATGTTGGTGATGCCGGAGATGATTTAGTTGGTAGTGATACTACACTAATGATGATGTATGCTTATAATGGTAGAGATTGGGATGCACAATATGATTATCAACCTCCCGCAGTAGGATTTCAATTATTACAAGGACCCATTGTATATTCTTTAGGAGACACTGCCAGATTTAATAATAAAAGCTTAATTAATTATACTAACTTGCCTTTGAGTGTTATTTATTTCTTTATAGGTGGTGATCCTTACTATAGTGATCCAAGTTTAGGTCAATATAATTCTGGTACCTTGCAAATGTGGAATTTATTCAGGGGTAGAAGTAGTACTACTGGTAAAGGATTTATTGATCCTATTACAGGCAAACCGACAAAATTCTGCTTATCTGGCGATCCGATAAAAAGAACTGGATGGATTGATGGAGTTTATTATCCACTCGGTGATAGAAGAATTGGACTAGTTGCCAGTCCTTTTAATATGGCACCTGGAGATACGCAAGAATTTATTGTTGCTGAAGTTCTAGGTGGAGCAAAAGATAACCTATCAAATATTGGAGCGATAGGAGATTTGAGAAAGAATGCTAAGATAGCTAATTTATTTTATCAAAATGGTTTTGGAGTTGCATCCAATTTGTTTACACCAAAATTATCAAAGACCGAATTAGACCAAGAAATAATTTTAATTTGGGGATTTTCTGAGGCAAATTATTCTCAACTTGAATTTGCTGATTTTATGGGTTATAAATTTCAAGGTTATAATATTTATCAGTTACCAACACCGACATCTGATATAAAGGATGCTGTTCGGATTGCCACATATGATTTAATTGATGGTGTATTGACTATCAAAGAGGAAGAGCTGGATCAGTTTGGTAACCCCGAAAATTTAGTCTCAAGGCAATTTGGAACTGATTCTGGAATAAAACGGTACTTTAATGTTAATTATGATTATATTAACAAGAAATTTCTTTCCAACGGAGCAGAATATTATTTTACATTAACAGCATATTTATATAATGACAATCCTGAATATTCACCGCGACATATCGAAACGCCTATGGAAGTTATTACTTGCATACCCAAGGATGTTGATGCAGGTACAAGATATCTTAATAATTTCGGTGATATAATCTCTGTTGAACATGTTGAAGGAAATGGTAATGGAAATTTAGAGATTGTTGTCATCGATCCAACAAAATTAACCGGCCATAGTTATGAATTAAAATTTAGTGAAGATAATAATGGATTATATTGGCAATTAACCGATTCGACATTATCAAACAAATTACTCTATAAAGGTTACAATTTCAATGAAGGTGATGCCTCTCCGATAGTGGATGGTTTTCAAATAAAATTAGATACAATAACAAGTTATTTCAGTGTTGATGATATATATAGATTTATGACTATTGGTAAAGCATATTCTGAAGAGTTGGCTAAAAAAGATTTGGACAGAATTAATATTTATCCTAATCCTTATTATGGAGCAAATCCGAATGAGACAAAGTATTTTGAAACCTTTGTTACAATCAACCATTTACCAGAATATCATAAAGTAAATATTAAAATATATGATCTAGCAGGACAGTTAGTAAAACGTATATGGAAGTATAGTTCAGGAGAACAAGAGATAAAATGGGATTTAACAAATGAAGATGGAATACCGGTAGCAAGTGGAATATTCCTAATTCATATTGAAATACCAGATTATGGATATGAGAAGATATTAAAAGTTGGAATTATTCAGGAACAAAAGATTCCTTATCGGTATTAAGTAAAGTTTTATTTGTCCAATTATTTTTTTTCAGAAAATATTTACTTAAATTATTATTCAAATTATTTTAATTTTTAAAGGTACTAAAATGCGAAAGTTGAAACTAATATTTTATTCAATTTTTATTTTCTCTGTTATTTATCCGCAAAATTCTCAAATGTTTGAGTTTGATTATGCTCAGTTTTATTACGATAGTTCATATACCTATTTCGAATTATATTATGCTATTGATCAATCAAAGTTTACAACAAAACAGGTAAATGATACAACATTTATCGAAGGATTTTTCAATATTGAAATATTAGGAGCATCTGATACAAACATACTTTATAGTAAAAATTATTTTTTAAATCGCCCCGTTTTTATTAAAGGTAATGAAGAAGTTAATGCCGGAAGCTTTATAGGTGTAATAGGACTTGTTTTACAACCTGGTGAATATAAATTTAAATTAAGTACATTGGATAACTTAAAAAGTGATAATAAAGAAACAAAGGAACAAGTTGTTAAAATAATTTCCTTTAATACTAATACACCTATTATCAGCGATATACAGGTTGCATCTAATATTATTGCTGGTAGTTCAAATACAAATTCGATTTTTTATAAAAACACTTATGAGGTTATTCCAAATCCATATTCTTTTTTTAACCAAAATAGTCCAGTATTGTTTTTTTATTGTGAATTATATAATTTAAGTTCATCTAATGATCCATCCGAACTACTACTCAAAGAGGATTTGGTTAATAATTTAGGTAAAATTGAATATACAAAGACAAAAAATGTGTCCCGACAGAATCATTCAATTGTTGAAGCAGGGGCAATTGCTTTGACAAAGTTTGCAACTGGAGCTTATTCATTAGTTGTTTCACTTTTTGATTCTAATAACAATTTTATATATTCAGTTTCAAAAAAAATATTTATTATTAATCCTAGTTTCGTTGATACTGTTGAATTGTATAGTGAAGATATGAATGTGTTCAGTAGTGAATTTGGAATATATACAGCTGAAGAGTGTGATGCACTTTTTGACGCTTCTAAATATATTGCTTCCAATCAGGAAATAGACAGATACGAAGAATTAGATTCATTAAATGCGAAAAGAAATTATTTATATATGTTTTGGCGTATGAGGGATGAAGATCAATCTACAGCTGAGAACAAAACCAAGGATGAATATATCAAAAGAATTGAATATGCAAATTCAAATTGGGGAAAATTCAGTAGAAAAGGTTATAAAACTGACCGTGGTAGAGTTTACTTAACTTATGGTGACCCAGATATACGTGATAGATACCCAAACGAATCAGATGTGAAACCATATGAAATATGGCGTTATAACTCAATTGAAGGTGGTGTGGTTTTCGTATTTGCTGATTTAACAGGTTTTGGTGATTATGATTTAATTCATTCAACAAAATTAGGTGAAATGAGGGATGACAACTGGTTATCCCGAATTACAGGTGCTTACTAATTTGATATGATTAATAAAAACAAACTAGAATATTTTTTATTTATTATTCTAGTAAAAATAGTAAATCTATTTGGTTTTTCAAGAATTAAATATCTTGCAAAATTTTTTGGTTTAATATTTTTCTATTTTATCCCAATAAGAAAAAAGATAGTCATTGCAAATCTTAAAATTGCTTTTCCCGAGAAAAATAAGAAAGACATTAAAAAATTAACATTGCAGAATTATATTAGTTTTTTTGCAACTTTATTCGAGATAATGTCGATTCCAAAGTTGAGTAAAGAGAAAATTTTATCTTTAGTTGAATGGGGAAATATTGAAATATTTTCAGGAATCTTTAGAAGAAACAAAGGGATTTTCTTATTAACAGCCCATATTGGCAATTGGGAATTATCTGCGATTGCTGCAAGTTTATTCTTGAAAAAAAAATTTTTTGTTCTTGCTAAACAACAACGCAATCAATATTTTTCTGATTGGCTCAATAAAATGCGTAAAACTTTTGGTAATAAAGTAATACCCTTAGGTATGTCAGTGCGTGATATCTATATAGCATTGAAAGAAAAAAATATAGTTGGAGTGGTCGGTGACCAAAGAGGACCAAAAGATGGATTGAGAGTAAAATTATTTAATAAAGATACCTCTGTTTATGAAGGCACAGCTGAAATTGCTTTGAAATTAAATATTCCAATTGTTGCTGCGATGACAATTAGAAAACAAGATTATTCTTTCAAAGTAATATTTGAAGAAATTAAGTATAATACCTATTCAAATGATAACAACGAGAAAATTATTAAAATTAATCAAGAATATATGAATATCTTGGAAAGAACCATTAGAGAATATCCATCCCAATGGTTTTGGATGCATAAAATCTGGAAGTATTAATAATGACCCAAAAGATTTTAATAATACAAACCGCTTTTCTTGGAGATGCTATTTTAACTCTTCCGCTGGTTCAAAAAGTTTATGAATTGAATGGCAATACTTCAATAGATATATTAACAATTGAACAGAATCGCTTTATTTTTGAGTCATCGCCCTATGTTAGTAATGTGATAATTCTTGATAAAAAGAAAAAACATAGGAATATTTTTAAAACTCTAAGGTTTGCTAAAAAATTACGAAAAAACAAATATACCAAAATTATTTCCCCACATCGTTCCTTCCGAACTTCTATAATTGTTTGGGCACTAAAAGTTAAAGAATCTATTGGATTCTATACTTCCGCTTTCAATTTTGTATATAAGACATTGATTAAATATCGAATTGATTATCATGAAGTTCAAAGAAATCTTTCGCTATTAAACAATGCGAGTTTAGTTCAAAATTGGAAAATTCTACCAAAAATTATTGTAAGCAAAGAAGTTATTGATAAAGTTAAGCAATTCATTAAATACCTATCTGAGAAGAAATATATTGCTATTGCTCCATCTTCAGTTTGGTATACAAAGACCTATCCAAAGGAATATTACATTAGAATAATTAATGATCTTATTGAAAAGGGTTTTTTTATTTTTCTGATTGGTGGTACGGATGATAAGAATTATTGTGAAGGGATAAAAAATCTTTTTCCGGATAACATAATATCAACTGCAGGTTCTTTTAATGTTATTGAAACAATTGAACTTTTAAAATATTGCCAACTCTTAATCTGTAATGATAGTGCACCTACACATATGGGAATGTGTGCTGATATACCTGTGTTAACAATTTACTGCTCAACTGTTCCTTCTTTTGGATTTTATCCTTATAATGGGAAAAGTAAATATTTAAGTTACGATGAACTGATATGTAAACCATGTGGAATTCATGGATATAAAAAGTGCCCTATTAAAACTTATGACTGTGCTTATCTGCTAACTCCCGAAAGAATTCTTCATTCTGTATATCAAATGTTATCATTATGAAAGAAAATTTACTTAAATATTTATATATTTGTACATTAAAATATAAACACTATGAATTTTAAAAATATTTCAAAATACTTTAGGTCTAATATTCAAATATTATTTGATTTTCCCGACGGTGGAATGAAAATAATTAATTTAGGAATTGTTAAAATAATATTATTCTTCTTTATTGTATTTTTAATTTCACTGTTTTTATCATTTATATTGATTTTGTATACACCGATGAATGAACTTGTAATTAATGTCGGTAATAGTCAACTTAGAAAACAGGTGGAAAAGATTGAAAATCTTGAAGAAAGAATAAATATTCTAATGACAGAGTTAAAATCAATTAGTAGCAATAATAAAAACTTAAAGTACACTTATGTAATCTCAAAGAGTGACACAACAATTGATTCAATCGAAGTAATTTATGATTCATTAAAAAGTGAACCCGTCAATCCTTTTGAAGGAAATATTTTTTCAATTTATAACAAATGGATTGAATCAAAAAATTCCAATCTTGATTCGATAAAAATCTTTTTTATACGTCCTTGCGAAGGAATTGTTATACGTGAATTTAGTTCACAGATTGGACATATGGGGATTGATTTCGGTTGTAAACAAAATACACCCATCCTAGCTTCTGCTGGTGGTCTAATCATTTTTTCTGATTATACTGTAAAAGATGGTAATGTTATTATGATAGAACATGATAATGATTATTTAACAGTATATAAGCATCTTTCTACTCTAACTAAAAAATCAAGAGAATATGTTCACCAGAGTGAAGTACTCGGTTTTAGTGGTAATACAGGTACTAATACAACTGGACCACATCTTCATTTTGAAATCTGGGAAAAAGGTAAACCGATAAATCCAAGAAATATATTAATAAATTTAGGGGAATAAAAAATGTTAGGCAAAAAAGAAGCTGAATATTCAAAGGAAATTGGTGTAATTAGCCAAGGTATGAAAGTTGAAGGAAATATCATCTCAAAAGGTAATCTTCGAGTGGATGGTAAAATAATTGGAAATGTGACTTGCGAAGGAAGTCTTGTGGTTGGAGAAACATCCGAATTGAAAGGAGAACTGAAAGTCAACAATATTATTTTAAACGGTCGGTTTGAAGGAACAATCGTAGCAAGCGACAAAATTGTATTAGGGACTAAAGCTGTTGTTAAAGGTGATTTAACAAGTAAATCTCTTGTAATGGAGGAAGGAACTCGGTTTGATGGAAGAAGTAGGATGACTGAAGGAGTAGCAGACCCAACAAGATTTGCTAAATTAGAAGATAAGGAGAAAAAACCTGAAATTAAATGATAGTAACTTAATTAAAAATATTGCACCATATCTCAACATTGGAACACAATTAGCAATTACAATTGCTTTATCATTTTTTTTAGGTAAATGGCTTGATGATATATTAAACATTTTTCCCGTTCTCACAATCTTTTTATCTCTATTAGGAATTATAACAGGTTTATATAATTTTATTAAAACAATTATTGAAATTGAAAAAAGAAAATCTAAGGAAAATTGAGAAATTTTATTTTTATTTTTTTATTAGTGCAATAATTGTTTTTCTTTTTTTATTTGTAAATGATTTAATTGCATTAAAAGTTTTTGTATTTATTGTAATTTCTGTTTTTTCTAATATCTTTAACTATTCAGCTTTTATTTTTATCTTTAATTATTCTAAATCTAAGTCGAATAACAAATTTTTTATTTTTAATCTTGGTGGTATGATATTACGGATTGGATTGTTGATAATTGTTTATGTCTTGACAATTATTTATCTAAGACCTGATCTTTTAGCTTTTACTGTTATTTTTATAGCTTTATATTTTTGTACATTATCAATTGAAATAATAAAAATTTTTGAATGTCAGGAAGCCAAAAAAATATTGAGATGAGATTATAAGATGTATTCTTTCTCTACTTCAGTCAACGATACAATACAAAATGCTTCACCTAGTCAGAGTGATTGGATATTTCACCATATCTTAGATAGTCGGGAATTATCTCTTCAACCAATTACTACGATTCAACTTCCTGAAATTTCATTATTTGGATTGGACATTTCAATCACAAAACATGTCGTATATTTATGGATTGTTGCAGTATTCTTAATTATTACTTTGATATTATCTGCTAGGAAATATAATAAAACACTAATTCCTAAGGGATTTTCCAATCTGATTGAGATAATAATTGTTTTTATTAGAGATGAGATAGTCAAACCAACCGTAGGTGAAAAATATAAAAAATACTTACCCTATCTTCTAACAGTATTCTTTTTTATTATTTCCTGCAACATAATTGGATTATTACCTTACGGTTCAACTCCAACTGGTAATTTAGCAGTTACTGCTACTCTTGCAATCTTTTCATTTTTTGCAATTCAAATTAGTGGTATATTACAGCATGGAATTGTAGGTTATTTCAAAGGACTTGCACCCAAAGGAATAAATCCGTTATTACTTATAATTATTATTCCTATTGAGATTTTAAGTCTGTTTACCAAACCATTTGCGTTAGCAATTCGTTTATTTGCTAATATGACAGCGGGACATATTGCTTTAATGGTACTACTCAGTATAATATTTTTGTTTAAGAAATTTCTTTTTGCTGAGATTGCTGTCATTCCAATGTCAATTGCATTTTCCATTTTCATAGATTTATTAGAAATATTAGTTGCATTAATTCAAGCTTATATATTTACAATGCTAACTTCTTTATTTATTGGGTTAGCAATTCATCAAGAACATTAAAAGGAGAAAAATATGGAATTTGTTTATATCGCTGCAGGATTTGGAGCAGCATTAACGGTTATCGGAGGTGCATTTGGAATCGGTAAATTAGCAAGTGCAGCAATGGAAGCGATTGGAAGACAACCGGAAGCAGCAAACAATATAAGAACATCAATGCTTATCGCAGCAGCATTGATTGAAGGTATTGCTTTCTTTGCTTTAATTATTTGCATACTGGCTCTTTTTGTATAAAACTGAAATATTATAATATTAGCTAAAATTTTTTCTATGAATTTAATATTTCTAAATGAACAGTCTTCACCAAATTTGCTTGATGTTAATTTTGGTGTAATATTCTGGACAACCGTTACATTCATTATTGTGTTGTTTATATTAAAAAAGTTTGCTTGGAAACCTATTTTGAAATCTCTGGAAAACAGAGAAGATTTTATCCGTGATTCTTTAGATAAAGCAAATAAAGCAAAAGAAGAAGCAGAAAATCTTACGAAAATTTCTAATGATAGAATCAGACAAGTAGAAAACGAAGCAAAAGAAATACTTTCTCAAGGTAGAGAATATTCTGAAAAGGTTAAGAAGCAAATTTTAGATGATACGAAGAATGAAACAAAAAAAATGATTGAAGATGCTAAAGATGAAATTGAAAAAATGAAAGAAGATGCGTTTAATACATTAAAAAGTCAAATTGCTTTAATTGCAATAGAATCAGCAGAGAAAGTTATTCAAGAAAAATTAGACAAAGAAAAACATACTCAAATTATTAATAATTATATTGATAATATGTCTGGGAAATTTAATGAGTGATTATACAATATCAACCAGATACGCCAGGGCATTAGTTAATGAATCTATTTCTAAAAATAATTTGGATAGAATTTATTCTGATATCAATTTTATCGAAGCAACTTTTTACGTATCCCAAGAGTTCAAATCAATTTATTTAAGTCCTACCATTGGTAAGGAAAAAAAAATTGATATTATTTCTAAGACTTTGTCGAAAGCTGTAGCAACTGAAGTCTTACAATTCTTAGTCCTACTTATTAAAAAGAACCGCGAGAAATATATTTTGTCAATTCTTAAAAGGATTAAAGAATTACGAAATGAATTCTTAGGTTATTCTGGTGTTTCAGTTCGTTCTCAAGTACCTCTATTAGAAAAACAAAAAAACGAAGTGAGTGCAATAATACAGAATTTCACAAAACAAAAAATTCAGATAAATTATATAGAGGACAAAAAAATACTTGGTGGATTTGTCATTCAAATAGGTGATAAAATTATTGATGGTTCAGTTAAAAATCAATTAAACAAATTAAAAAATAAATTAACAGCACTAAATTGAATTTAATTTATGAATAAAATAAAACCTGAAGAAATATCAAGTATATTAAGAAAACAAATTACTAATTTTGAAACAGAAGTTGACATATACGAAACAGGAACTGTTCTGCAAATAGGTGATGGTATTGCTCGTATTTATGGTCTAACCGAAGTAATGGCTGGCGAACTAGTTGAATTACCACACAACGTAATGGGAATGGTGCTTAATCTTGAGGAGGATAATATTGGTGTTGTACTTTTTGGTGAGAGTAATTTAATTAAAGAAGGTGATGTTGTCAAAAGAACTAAAAGAGTAGCATCTTTTCCTGTTGGTAAAGGATTATTAGGAAGGGTCGTCAATCCTTTGGGTGAACCTGTTGATGGTAAAGCTGATGTTAACTTCGATAAATATATGCCAATTGAGAGAAAAGCTGTCGGTGTTACTGAGAGGCAACCGGTTAAAGAGCCACTTCAAACCGGAATTACTGCAATCGACGCAATGATGCCAATTGGAAGAGGACAAAGAGAATTAATAATTGGTGACCGACAAACTGGTAAAACAACAATTGCTATTGATACTATAATTAATCAAAAAAATACTCATACAGAAGAAGCGAAAAAATATGGAGTTGAACCTGTATATTGTATTTACGTAGCTATTGGACAAAAAAATTCAACAATTGCTCAGGTTGTATCAAAATTGGAAACATCTGGGGCAATGGCTTATACTACCGTTATTTCATCACCAGCTTCTTCACCTGCACCATTGCAATATATAGCCCCATATTCAGGTGCTACATTAGGAGAATATTTTAGAGATAATGGACAACATTCATTAATAATTTATGATGATTTATCTAAACATGCTGTTGCGTATCGTGAATTATCGTTATTACTAAAAAGACCACCGGGAAGGGAAGCGTATCCAGGTGATGTATTTTATTTGCACTCACGTCTTCTTGAAAGAGCATCGAAGTTGAGTAATGAATTAGGAGGGGGTAGTCTTACTGCTTTACCAATAATTGAAACACAACAAGGTGATGTCGCAGCTTATATCCCTACAAATGTAATATCAATTACAGATGGTCAAATTTATCTTGAAAATAATCTATTTAACATAGGTGTTAGACCCGCTATCAATGTTGGTATTAGCGTTTCTCGTGTTGGAGGTAATGCTCAAATAAAAGCGATGAAGAAAGTTGCTGGCTCATTAAAAATAGATCTTGCTCAATTTCGTGAATTAGAAGCTTTTGCAAGATTTGGATCTGAACTTGATAGAGCAACTCAAAAAATATTAGCAAAAGGTGCACGGCTTGTTGAGTTACTTAAGCAGGATCAGTACAATCCCATTGATGTTGTTAACCAGGTAATAATTGTCTACTTAGGTATTAAGAATTTGTTGGAAACCATAAGTATTGATGATATTAAAAAATTTCAATGTGAAATAATAGAGTATATAAAAATCAATTACTCATTTATTTATGATGAAGTATATAAAACAAAATTGTTATCAGATGAATGTGGAAAAATAATTGAAAAGGCGGTAACTGAATATTTACAAAAATTTAAATCATCTGAATAGGTAGTAAGAATGCCCTCTTTGCGTGATATTAAAAATAGAATTCAAGGCGTAAAAAACACACAGCAGATTACTAAAGCAATGAAAATGGTTGCAGCCGCCCGTCTTCGCAAAGCACAACAAAATATACAAAATTTTAATAATTATTTTACTAACCTTGATAATATATTATCTGATATTAGTGATATAAATTTGGTTAACGAAAATAATTATCTTAAACAAAGAGATATTCATAAAATTCTTTTTATTCTTGTAACTTCTGATAGGGGACTATGCGGAAGTTTTAATTTGAATATATTTCGTTATATAGAGTGTGAAATACTACCTGTGTATAAAAATTACTTTAATGAGGCTAATGCTTCTTTCATTTGCATAGGAAGAAAGGGTTTTGAATATATTAGAAAGAACAAATTAATTATTGATAAAAAGTATTTACAACTTTTCAGTGACTTGAAATTTGATATTGCTCTCAAATTATCAGAAATTATTAGGGATGATTATTTAGACTTCAAATATGATCAAGTAAATATTATATATAATGAATTTTTATCGACAACAAAATCTCAAGTAAAATGTGAACAATTTCTTCCAATTATTTCATTAAAACATTTAATCAGTAATGTGGATTCTTCAGAAAAATTTATTATTGAGCCAGATAAGTATAGATTAATTAAATCAATAATTCCAAAGTATTTAAATTCAAAAATATGGAAGATTTTATTAGATTCTTATGCTTCTGAGTTAGCTTCAAGAATGCTTTCGATGGAAATGGCAACAGAAAACACAAAGGAAATTATAAGAATTTTATCGCTGGAATATAATAAAAAGCGTCAAGATATTATAACAAGGGAAATTTTGGAGATAGTAAGTGGTGCAAATGCACTTCTTAACAATTAAAATACTTGAAAAAATGACATTTTTTTCGTATAATTACCAACTATGTTTGAAATTTTAAATGAAAAACTAGAAAAAGCGATAAAAAAGATTACCGGGCAGGGGAAAATTTCTGAACAAAATATCTCTGAAACCCTGCGAGAGATTCGAATAATTTTATTAAATGCTGATGTAAATTATAAAGTTGCTAAGGATTTTATTGAAAATATAAAGAATAAAGCCATTGGTAAAGAGGTTTTAACTTCCGTTACTCCAGGGCAACTTATTACAAAAATAATTAATGACGAACTCGTTTCCTTGATGGGTGGGAAAGCTAGTGAACTAACCTTAAATTCATCGGGGATTACAACGATAATGTTAGTTGGTTTACAAGGTTGTGGAAAGACAACTTTTGCTGCTAAATTAGCCAACTATTTAAATAAAAAAAATAGAAAAGTTCTTTTAGTGGCAGCTGATGTTTATAGACCAGCTGCTATTGAACAATTAAAATTATTAGGAAAGCAAATTGAGGTTAGTGTCTTTTCAATAGATGGAAATAACAACCCAGTTGAGATTTCTGAAAAAGCATCAGATTTTGCTAAGGAAAATAATTTTAATACTGTAGTTATTGATACTGCTGGTCGTCTTCATATTGATGAAGAATTAATGACTGAAGTAAAGGAGATTAAAAATTCGGTTAAACCGAATGATATTTTGTTTGTTGTCGATTCGATGATAGGACAGGATGCGGTTAATTCAGCCAAAGCATTTAATGAAGCCGTTGAATTTGACGGAGTAGTTCTTACTAAACTTGACGGAGATGCAAAGGGTGGCTGTGCTCTCTCAATAAGATCTGTTGTTAATAAACCAATTAAGTTTATAAGTACAGGCGAAAAATTAGATACAATTGAATTATTTCATCCAGATAGACTTGCATCAAGAATACTTGGCAAGGGTGACGTAATTTCTTTTGTAGAAAAGGCACAAGAACAATTTGAGGATAAAGAAGCAGAGCAATTAGAGAAAAGATTATTATCAAACCAATTTGATTTTAATGATTTTCTAAAGCAAATCAAAATGATAAAAAAGATGGGTTCACTCAAGTCTTTACTTGGAATGATACCAGGTGTGGGATCTGCTGTAAGAGATATGAATGTCGAAGATAGTCAATTGGTCAAGGTTGAGTCAATTATTCAATCAATGACCAATAAAGAACGTAATAATCCTAAAATATTGAATGGAAATAGAAGATTAAGAATTGCACGAGGTAGTGGTAATACAATACAAGACGTTAATAGATTACTAAAGCAGTTTACAGAAATGCAAAGAATGATGAAATCTTTCAACTCGAAAGGTTTAAATAAATTCAAAAATATTAAATCAATAAAATATAGTTAAATAAAAAATAATAATTGGAGGAATCAAAACTTGGCAGTTAAGTTAAGATTAATGCGATTAGGAAAGAAGAAACAACCTATTTATAGAGTTGTTGTTGCTGATGCAAGATCACCACGTGATGGTAAATTTATTGAAGCGATTGGAGTCTATAATCCAAAATCAGAAAGTACTTCTGTTGAGATTAATTCTGATAGGGCTTTATATTGGTTGAATGTTGGTGCTCAACCTACTGATACTGTTCGAAATATTTTGAGTGGAGCGGGCGTTCTTTTCAAGAGAGAATTACTTCGTAAAGGGCTTAATGAAGATGAAATTAATGTCAAAATGGAAGAATGGATAGCATTGAAAGATCAAAGAAGAGCCGAAATTCAAAAAAAACTTCTTGAAAAGAAAAGCAAAAAACAGAAAGAATCTCAAGTAAAGCATGAAGAAGTTAAAGAAGAAATTAGTGCTGAAGTTAAGGAAGAGATTAAAACCGAAGTTAAAGAAGAGCCAAAAACCGAGATTAAAGAAGAAAAACAAGAAAACACAGAAGAAGTAAAACCAGAGTAAAAATATCAAAAAATATTTTTATATTTGAATTGTTTTTTGTAACTTTTAATTATATAGTTTCTCATTTATTTTTTTAGGGTACCTTAAATGAAAGAATTTATTGAATTCATTGCAAAACACTTGGTTGACAATCCAGAAGGAGTAGAAATTCAGGAAGTAACTCCAGATGAAAAAACTGTTGAACTAACCTTAAAAGTTGGTACAGAGGATATTGGAAAAGTTATCGGTAAGCAGGGGAAAACAGCTCAAGCTATGAGAACTCTCTTGACTGCTATTGCTGCTAAAGATGGTAAAAGAGCAATTTTAAAGATTTTGGATTAATTAGAAATTGAAAAATGACAACTTTATAATAATTGGAAAAATTAAGAGTTGTCAAAAGAGAGAAGGTTATTTACTAATTATTCCTGTATCAAATTATTTTCAGAGATTTTTTAATCTAAGATATGTCTTAATTGATATATTTGGGGATTTAAGAAAATTTTACATTGAAGAAGTATCTTTTGATATGAAAGATATTTATGTGAAATTTTTGAATTTTAATACTTTTGATGATATTAGTTTTATAATTGGTAAAAATATTTTTATTGATTCTTCTGATGAGTTGGTCTTACAAAAAGATTCGTATTTTATTCACGACCTGATTGATTGTTCAGTATATAAAGGGAAATTATTTCTAGGTAAGCTTGTAAATGTTCTTTCTCTTTCAGCAAATGATGTTTATGTGATTGAAGATAACAATGGAAAAGAAATTCTTATTCCAGCTTTAAAGAAAATCATAAAGATGATAGATATAAAGGATAAGAAATTATTTTTATCAGAAGATTTTGAGTTGGTTGATGATTAGATTTGACATTATTTCTGCTATCCCTGATTTTTTTAATGGACCTCTAACGACGAGTATTATTAAAAGAGCTCAGGATAAGAAACTTGTTGAAATATATGTTCATAATCTAAGAGATTATGCTTATGATAGACACAAACAGATTGATGATAAACCATTCGGCGGTGAGCCTGGGATGGTACTTAAACCTGAACCGTTCTTTGAATGTATTGAAAAGTTATTGGCTGAAAGAGAATACCAAAATATTATTTTTACTTCACCACAAGGTATTATCTTTAATCAAGAAACAGCCAAGAAAATATCACTTGAAAAAAATGCAATTATTGTTGCAGGAAGATACAAGGGGATAGATGAAAGAGTTAGAGAGAAATTTGCAACGGTCGATATTTCGATTGGTAATTTTGTTCTAAGTGGAGGTGAGATAGCTGCTGTAGTAGTGGTTGATTCTGTAATTAGACTTATTCCCAAAGTACTAAATGATAGTGAATCTGCATTGAATGACTCTTTTATGGATGGAGAATTATTATCAGCGCCAGTATATACAAGACCTGCAGAATATAAGGGAATGGGTGTTCCTGAAGTGTTATTATCAGGGAATGAAAAATTAATCAAGGAATGGAAAGCAAAACAATCAATTATAATAACGGAAAATTGGAAAAAAATAAATAGAATGGAGTAAAAGATGGATAAGTTAAGCCAAATTAAAGCTGAACAAAAAAGATCTGACTTACCTAGTTTCAAATCAGGCGATAGAATTCGTGTTCATTCAAAAGTTATTGAAGGTGACAAAGAGAGAATTCAATTTTTTGAGGGGGACGTTATAAGTGTAAGAGGCACATTAGGTGAGAAGACTTTTACAGTTAGAAAAATTTCTAATGGAGTAGGAGTCGAGAGGATTTTCCCGTTTAATTCACCAAAAATTACTAAAATCGAAGTAGTTAAAGAAGGTAAAGTCAGAAGGGCAAAATTGTACTTCTTACGTGGATTATCTGGTAAAGCTGCAAGAATAAAAGAAAAAAGAATTAACTAATTTATTACAAGGAATTTTTTGCCGCCGTAAATTCGGCGGTTTTTTTTATGGAATTTGCATTACCTCAAAATATTTTTACCTCGATCTTCATTAAGAATTTACCGAAAGATATTCAAAACATGGTGGAATATTTACCCTCTTCCCTATTATTAAAAAATTTTTCCGCACAAGATTACGATATAGGACTAGTTCCATCTTGTGATATTATTTTAAGTGAGAATAATTTTTTTGTTTCTAATAAATATGCAATTTCGTTTGATGGGAAATTATCAAATTCAAATTTTTATTTTAAGAATAATGATATAAAGAATCTTCATGTGAAAGGTGATGTCTCTAAAAATGAAATTTTATTGACTAAAATTTTATTTTTAGAAAAGTATGATATTGATGTTGAACTTGCTTTGGATATATACACATCTGAAATACAAAATGAAAATTTGTTACTTGTTGGTGATGAAAATCTCAAGCGTGAAAACTTAGAACAAGGAATTAGTTTTGCTGATTATTTTGCAGAATTATTGGATTATCCGTATGTCAATTATCTATTAGTAGCGAAAGAGAAAGAAGTGTTATTTGATTTTGCAAAACATTTAGAATGCTTAGATATTAGGATTGAAGATAATTTAGAACTATTACTAAATGAGTTAGAAATTGACACTGATGTTAAGAAATTATTTATTGATAATTTTAATTCTGTATATTATGAATTAACAAAAAATGAAATTGATGGTATAAAAGAAATGGTGAAATTGATGTATTATTATGGGCAAATAGATAATATCAGAGAGTTGAATTTTATTGGATAAAAAAGGCTGCCATTAAGACAGCCCCTTTCGATTTTTATTAGAATTTATTTACTGCATTTATAATATTTTTCTTATCAACAAATTCAGCAATTATACGGACGGTTTCTTCTGCTACTGCATCTTGTGCCTGTTCGGTTGATGCTCCAATATGGTGAGTAACATAGACATTATCAACTTGTTGAAGCTTTGATGTAACTGCTCCGTCTTTTCCTTCAGGTTCTTCTGCAAAGACATCTATTCCAACTTTTATTCCTTTTTCTTGAATTGCTTTGATCAAGTCGTCTTCATTTACTACTTGGTGTCTTGAAGTATTGATGAAGAGTGCACCTTTTTTCATAAGCGAAAGCATTTTTTCGTTGAACATTCCCTTTGTCTCTGCATTTGATGGTAAATGAATAGAGATGACATCAGCATTTTTTAAAACATCTTCAACGCTTGGTTGATATTCTATTTCAGCATCTTGTGCTTTTACAATATCATATCCAATAACCTTCATTCCAAATGCTTTTGCTCTTTTTGCAACCTCTTGTCCGATATTTCCCGTCCCTATGATTCCGATTGTCTTTCCAAATAGACCATTTGCTTTTGAGTATTCTGCTTTGTTCCAAACACCTTTTTTAAAATCTATAACATTAGACGGAATTCTTCTATCCAAAGCAACCATCAAACCAATTGCTAATTCTGCAACTGCGATGGAATTTTTACCGGGACAATTTGTAACATAAACTTTTTTAGCGGTAGCAGCTTTTGTATCAATATTGTTTACACCAGAACCTGCTCTTATAATCATTTTTAGATTTTGAGCATCGTTGATAGTTTTTTCATTTACAATAGTTGATCGTACAATAATAATATCAACGTCTTTAGCAGCTTCGGGTAGATCATTTTCACCTAATTTAGGTTGATAAATAACTTCAAGGTTTTTCTCTTTCATCTGCTGAATATAAATATCCGGGAATTTGTCAGCTACGAGAACTTTCATTTTTTCCTCCTCTTTTATTTAGTGATGTTAAATTCAAATATAAAACAGTCAGGGAATGTTCCTTGTAATTGTGCTTTCAATTGTTCAGCTTCTTGTCTTGTATTGTATGATCCTAAAATTACACGATAAAATTTTACATTATTTACTGTTGCAACTTGAACGATGGTATTTTGCTTATATTTATCTGAAATACTTTCTGAGAGACGGATCAAATTTGCGAATTCCATATAACTTCCGATTTGAACTCCGAATCCTGTCGGTGTTACCCTTGATGTAGAAATTTCATAGTATTCATCCGGTTTAATATCTAAAGGAATATTATTAGGAGGTGGATCTTTTTGAGTATCTTGATTAGTATCGTCAAAGACATAACTTGTATCTTGTTTCTGTTCTTGGACAACTTCAATCTTTACATCTGCTGTTCCTGTATTTACCATATCAAGTTCAATTGCAGCCGATTTAGATACATCAATAATCCTTTCTGCAACAAATGGACCTCTATCATTAATGCGAATGATAACAGACTTATTATTTGCAAGGTTGGTTACTTTAACATTCGTATTAAAAGGTAGAGAAAGATGCGCACCTGTTAATTTAGAATGCCAATAAATTTCGCCATTTGCAGTTGATTTTCCCTCAAATTTATCAGCATAATATGATGCTTTACCATGTTGAATATAGACATCTTGCGAGAAAAGATTCAATTGTAAAACGAATAATAGAAATAATATAATATTAAATTTTGTCATCTTTTTAAACAAATTTATTAGTAATATTTAATTTTCCAAATCGAACATCTCAGTGGAATTATTCCAGGTAAATTCAATAGTCTTAACGTCATCTTTAATTCTATCAAATTTATCTTTTGTAGAAATATTTCCCTCAAATTCTTTATCACAAATTGTGATTGTTACTTCAATTTTAGAACCAAATCTGGGTAGTGTAAATATATAGTCATAGGGAACTGATTTGTCGGAGGCATAATAATTTACGTAATCTTTTAAGATCTGCAGTGTTTCCTTATCATCGTAAAATAACTTTGAAGCTAACAATGGGTATGCTCTTCCCATTTCAAAAAGTACAGAATCTGGATATTCATAATAATCTTGTTTAAATACTTTTTTAAATGCATCATCCAAATTACCATCAGAATACTCAAGAAAAAGCCATGCATAATATCTGCAATCTATTAAAAAATAATCTGAGGTAATTCCAAATATAACTTTGCTTGTGTTACTCTTAAAAATTTTCAAAGCATAATGACAGTCGCCATATTCGTTTTTAGAAAAAAAAGATAAATAACCATTTTCAATATCTACGACTGAATCAACGATTTCTTCATTTGATTCTTTAAATTGTTCAGGAAGATTATGATAAAAATTTGATACATTTATATTATTGCTGTTTTGTGCACAAGATATTGTTATTAAAGCAATAATAATAGCTAATATTATTATGCATTTGTTCATATTAAATCTTTTTTATTATTAAATAATTTTTTTATAGTAGATTTCTTTCAATATATTTTGAATAATCTTTTATTTTAGGTGAATATTTTTCATTCATTAAATGCGAAGAAATTATAAAATCAGCAGTTGAACGATTGCAAGCAGTTGGAACATTATATAAGACAGAAATCCTTAAAAGTGCTTTAACATCAACATCATGTGGCTGGGGTTGCATCGGATCCCAGAAGAAAATCAAAACATCAATCTTACTTTCTGCGACTAGTGCTCCAAGTTGTTGATCACCACCCAATGGTCCGGATTTCAGTTTAGTTATTTTTATGTCTAATTCATCTTTTCCAGTTTTTTTTAATAAAGCCTCTTCTACGAATTTGCCAGTTGTTCCAGTGCAAACAAGATTGTGCTTTGCCAGAATTTCAAAATTCCAATCAACCCATTCAATTAGATCTTTTTTACGATTATCATGTGCAACAAGTGCAATGTTTTTTAACTTTTCCATATCTTACTTTATCTTAACATAGGAATTTTTATATTATACTTTTTTGCATTTTGAATTGCTTGTTCATAACCAGCGTCAGAATGTCTCATTATTCCCATTCCAGGATCATAAGTTAAAACATTCATTAAACGAACTTCGGCTTCGGGAGTTCCATCTGCAACTATAACCATTCCGGCGTGGATGGATTTACCAATTCCAACTCCGCCTCCGTGATGGACTGATACCCAGCTTGCTCCACCGATTGAATTTATAAGTGCATTTAATATCGGCCAATCTGCAATTGCATCGCTTCCGTCTTTCATTCCCTCAGTTTCTCTATTTGGTGATGCCACCGATCCACAATCTAAATGGTCCCTTCCAATAACTATCGGTGCTTTGACTTTTCCGGATGCAACTAAATCGTTGAACACTTTACCCATTTTTGCTCTTTCACCATAACCAAGCCAACAAATACGAGAGGGGAGTCCTTGAAATTTTACTTTTTTTTGTGCAAGTTTAATCCAACGAATTAAAGATCCGTTTTCAGGGAAAGTTTCAATAACAGCTTGGTCGGTAGTATAAATATCATCTGGATTACCAGAAAGAGCAGCCCAACGAAATGGACCTTTACCATCACAGAATAACGGACGAATATATTCAGGAACAAAACCGGGAATATCAAATGCATTCGTCACTCCGTTGTCTTTTGCTTCACCTCTAATATTGTTCCCATAATCAAATGCAATTGCACCTTGCTTTTGAAGTTCAAGCATAGCTTTTAGGTGAACAACAATAGTTTTTTTTGCTAATTCAATATATTTAGTAGGATTTTCTTTACGGAGTTTAACTGCCTCATTAAAAGTAATTCCCATTGGAATATAACCATTCAACGTATCATGAGCAGATGTTTGGTCAGTCAAAATATCTGGAATAATTCCTTTTTCCAATATTTTAGGTAAAACTTCACCAGCATTACCAATTAATCCAACAGATAATGCAACCTTTTTTTCTTTTGCTTCAAGTACTAATGCAAGTGCTTCATCAAGATTATCGGTCATCTTATCCAAGTAGCCTGTATCAATTCTTTTTTGTATTCTTGATTTGTCAACATCAATACCTAAGAATGCTGCACCGTTCATCGTAGCTGCTAGAGGTTGAGCGCCACCCATACCTCCTAAACCGGCAGTTAATAAAAATCGTCCCGTCAAATCACTATTAAAATGTTGTCTTGCAGCTTCTGCAAAAGTTTCATAAGTACCTTGTAAAATTCCTTGCGTTCCAATATAAATCCAACTACCTGCTGTCATTTGACCATACATTGTAAGGCCAAGATTTTCAAGACGTCGAAATTCATCCCAATTAGCCCAGTCTGGAACTAACATAGAATTTGAAATAATAACCCTTGGTGCATTTAAATGCGTTTTGAATATACCCACAGGTTTTCCTGATTGAACTAAAAGTGTTTCATCATTCTCAAGATTTTTTAGCGATTGAACAATTGACTCGAATGCATCCCAATTCCGAGCAGCTTTACCTGATCCTCCATAAACGACTAAATCTTCTGGTCGTTCTGCGACTTCGGGATCGAGATTATTTAATAGCATTCTTAATGCAGCTTCCTGTATCCAGCCTTTACAATTTAATTGTGTTCCAGTTGGAGTTTTAATTGCTTTATTCATTTTTACTCATTGAAATATTTTTGTAAAATACCATTATAATTCTTTAGTGCAGATTTCATAAGCCATTTTTTAATAAATTTTGCTTTTGTCAATTCCTTCTGAAAATGCTTAACATTCTCTTTAAGATTAAAAACTAATCTTGTTTTTTCATCTTTAGTGAATTTAACTTCGCCAGTTGGAATACTTAATTTTTCGATTATAGAATTGAAAATACGAGCTTCATTATACATTTCATCTTGCCCGACCATTTGTTTTAGTGCTTGTTTAGAAAATGTTAAAAGAGCTTTTCTGTCATTTTTTTCAAATGTAAAATTATAATTTTGGAATAATTGTTTTTTCATTATTATTCTGTTTTTAGTGATAGAAGATTTTCTCTGATTGTTTGATAACCGGGTTTTATTACATCATAAATATATTTCAGTCTTTCGTTGTACGGTGCAAATGAAGACTTCATTGCATTAATATTTAATTTTTCAACATCTTCCAAATTTAGATTGAATATTTGAACAGCTGTAAAATATTCTTTTGTCATTGTTGTATGGCTCATAAGACGATTATCTGTATTCAAGAATACTCTAAAATGATGCTTGTATAGTTTTATGAATGGATGATTTTCAATTTTATCAATCGCACCTGTGTGAACATTGCTTGTAAGGCAAATCTCAAGAGGAATACGTTTGTCAAGTATATAATTTGCTAGGTCACCGAGCGATACGATGTTGCCTTTCTCATCATATTCCATATCTTCATATAGATGAGTTCCATGTCCGATTCGATGGGCACCACAATATTGAATTGCTTGCCATATTGATTCTTTACCGAATGATTCGCCTGCGTGTATTGTTATACTAAAATTAGACTTTTTAATAAAGTTAAAAGCGTCTAAATGTTTCTTTGGAGGATAACCTCCTTCTTCACCTGCAAGGTCAAACCCAACAACACCATCATTTCTGAATTTTACTGCTAATTCTGCAATCTCTAAGGAATTTGTCATATTTCTCATAGCGCAAAGGATCAGTCCATAACCGACTTTGAAATCACGCTTACCTTTTTCCAATCCATTTAATACTGCCCTGATTACTTCATCATACGATAAACCTTTACTTAAATGAAAAATCGGTGCAAATCGGGTTTCTACATAACAGACTCCATCATCAGCCATATCTTCAAGTAATTCATAAGCAACTCTTTCTAAAGATTCTTTTGTTTGCATTAAAGCGCACGTGTGCTCAAATCCTTTTAAGTATTCTTTGAGGTTACCACGATTAGCATCATTATGAATCCAGGATTGTAATTTTTCAGGTTCGTCAGTAGGCAATTTATCATAATTTTGATCTTTAGCTAATTCAATCATTGTTGGTGGTCTGAGTCCACCGTCAAGATGTTCGTGTAAAAGGACTTTTGGTGCTTTTTTAACAATTTCGTAAGTATTCATAATTTACTATTATTTTTTTTAAAAAATTTTATTAAATTTGTTTTATAAATTTATGAAATTATAATGTACTTTCAAAAAGTTACTTATAAATAATAACAATTTTATTAATAATAAGAAAATCAATTATTTAACAATGGAGTTAAAATGAAGAAGTTGATAGCGTTTTTGCTATTAGGAGCAATGTCTTTCGGACTTATTGCTTATCAATGTGGGTCAACAGAAATGACCAGTGCCAAGCTTTATATTGATCAAAAGAATTACCCTAAAGCTCAAGAATTTTTAGAAAAAGAATTAGCAAAAAATCCCAAGAATGATGAGGCTTATTACTATTTAGGTGCAGTCAATGGTGAACTAGGTGATTATGATCAGATGCTAGTGAATTTTAATAAATCGTTAGAGATCAGTAAGAACTACGAAACGAGAATTAATGAACAAAAAGCTTTTTATTGGGGTAAATTTTTCAATCTTGGTGTGATGGCTTACAATAATGCTACCAATGCAACTGACGATGATAGTGTGAAAATGCATTTTGAAAAAGCAGCAGAAAATTTCCAATTTGCAATTACTTGCCTACCTGACTCAGGAGGTACTTATAAAAATCTAGCTTACACTTATTTAAATTTAGGTCAACCAGAAAGATCGTTAGATCCATTACGTTCAATGGTTAAAAATGTTAAATCAGCTGAATCTTATGAATTGCTTGGTGAACTATTATATAAAACAGGTGCTGGTTTACAAGAAAAGAAAACTAAAGAAGATAGTATAGAAGCGTTAAATTATTTCAATGAGGCAATTACTGCGTTAACCGAAGGAAAACAAAAATATCCTAATAACGAAAATATAATGGTATTTCTTGGTTACGCATATGTATCAGCAGATAGGGTTGAAGATGCAATAGATGCATTTCAAGCAAGTGTAAACACAGATCCAAACAATCAACATTATAGATATAATTATGGTTCAATCTTATTGAACATGAATGAATTTGATTTAGCAGAAGAACAGTTGAAAAAGGCTTTAGAACTTGATCCTAATTACAAAAATGCAATTTACAATCTCGCAGTAAATTATATTAAATGGGGAGAGAAAATTCGATTAGATGCTGAAGCACAAGAGATTCAGACAGAAGAACATAAAGCGAAATTCCAAGCAGCAATTCCATTACTGAATAAGTACCTTGAAATGGAACCAAATGAAGTCGCAATATGGAATTTATTAGGAAAAGTTTATGCCAACTTGAATATGACAGAAGAAGCAATGAAGGCATTTGAGAGAGCAGAACAATTGATGAATCAAAATTAATAGAATGAATTTTTAAAGATAAATTTTAACCCGATTTCATTTTGGAATCGGGTTATTATTTTATATTAGCAAAAATAATAAAGAGGTAAATATGCCAGATGAAAAAGAAATAAAATCACAACAAATTAATATTGAGTTTAATGAAAAAGAAGCCGAGGGAATTTACGCAAATTTAGTATTAATTACTCATTCGCCTGCTGAGTTTATATTGGACTTTACACGAGTACTACCGGGTATACCAAAAGCGAGAGTATATTCAAGAATTATTACAACTCCACAACACGCGAAAATGTTCTTGAAAGCGTTAAAAGAAAACATTGAACGGTTTGAAAAAAAATTTGGAGAAATTAAAGTCGAAGGTTCACCTACACCACATTTTGGTTTTACGAATATTGAAAAACCAGATAAAGTAAATTAAGTTGAAAATTTGATAATAAATAGTTATTTCTGAGCTCGCATAATATTTATCACACCACCAACTAAAAAAATCATATTTGGTAACCAAGCTGTGATTAGTGGGTCTAAAACTCCATTCTTTCCAAACGATTCACTCATTTTGCTGACTGCCAAGTAAATGAATGCTATCATTACACTGATTCCAAATTGTATTGCCATTCCTCCTTTGCGACGATTTGCCGAGATTGGTAAAGCAAACAATAAAATTATAAAACTAGCAAAAGCAAATGATATTTTTGTATTATATTCTATTAAAATTCTTGTCGGATCATTTCCAGCTTGGAGTTGTTCCTTGGCATAATCATCCAATTCGCTTAAAGTCATTTCTGCAGGTTTTCTTTGTTTTTTGATTACATCTTCAGGAGTAAAATTCAAATCATTTAATTGCATCGAAGTAAAAGGAGTGAAGGATTCGTTAAATTCTTCAAAACTTCTTTTAACACCGTTATAAACAATCCATTCTTTATTGAGTGTGTCATATAGCATTTTATCAGCATCAATGCGAAAAACCATTTGTTCTTTATTGTTTGTGTTGAAATCAAGTATGGTTACTTTGTTTGCTGTACTTGCAACTACATCATAATAATTAATCGATACAATTCGAGTATTACTGTCCTGAAATAAAATTCTATCGCTACTATATTCAATTCCCTTTTTCAAATAAGTCTGACCGAGATATTCTTTGTCCTTGTTTGCCATAGGAACAAGATAACCACCAAAATAAATAGAGAAAATACTTATTAAAAATCCAACTACAAGAAATGGAACCATATACCTGTAAAGACTAATCCCACTTGATTTCATAGCAGTAACTTCATTTTGAGTTGACATACGTCCTACAGTAAATAAACAAGCAAGTAATACAGATACAGGAATCATTAAGCGGAAAATTTCCGGCATAAACACACCATAATATCTTATGATAATATCAAAAGGAACATTATGATCTACAAAGTCGTCAAGATTTTCCATTAAATCAATGACTAAAAATAATGAAAAGAATGTAATTAAGGCAAAAATGATTGTTTGAATAAATTGCTTAATTAAATATTTATCAAGTATTTTCATTTTCGCTGCTCTCAACTCTAAATCGTTTAGGTAATAATTTTTTGAGAAAATCAAAGTTTAGTGTTACTGTTTCTTTAGCACACTTAATAATTAGTATAATTCCCAAAACACCAAGTAATATGTTTGCACTCCACATACTCCAGAAAGGAGATAAAAGTCCACGGTCAGCTAATTTTTCACCACCAATTAAGAAAATCCAATAAATTAAAAAGAAAAATAAACTTACTCCAGCAGCTATTCCGATTCCACCACGTCGTATCATTGTTCCAAGTGGTGCTCCAATTAAAACGAAGATGATGCAAGCCACAGGTAGTGAATATCTTTTGTGAACTTCTACCCAATATTCATTTGAAAGGTTTTTATTGTTTTGGATAAGCTGAATTGTGGATTTAATAGAATTTTGTGTTGCTATCAAATTTTCTCTAACTTTTAAATAAACGAAACTACGTGTGTCGTCTAGATTCCCTCGTTCCATCTCAACTGGATATGAATTTTTTATAAGCATACTAACAATAATTTTTTCTGTTAAATCTTTTTTATAGATTAAACCAACTGAATCTATAACAGCTACATCAACCAACAATTCTTGAGCACCAAGTTCCCGTTCACTTCGTCGTTCTCCAGCGATTGTTTCTTGAAAGGAAAATTGTTCAGCATGCATGGCTATTCTGTGATTTTCAAATATTAGTTTTCTATATTTGACCTTGTAGATATTGTCAGATTGATGAATTTCACCATTTTTTAGATCTAATATTAATCTTTTCCGATCTTTTGAGAAATATATTTTCCCTTCTTTTGCTTTGATTATATTAAGAACTTCGGCATTTGAATAATCAAATACGATTACATCGTAAAGAATTTCGTTTTTCTGGTCTTCCTCGCGAAACATTATAGCATAATATGGCACATCTTGAGAGAATACACCAGGGACTAGGGATAAGGTTGGTTTTTGTTGAGCAATATCGGCGCGTAAAACTTTTGCAGTATAATTCATTTGGGGATAAACATAATTGTTAAATTGTACAAGTAAATACGCAAGAACAACACTGGCAATAATTGGAAATACTAACATTCTATATAAACTGACACCAGAAGCTTTGAAAATTGCTATTTCATTATTCTGAGCCATATTGCCAAATGCCATAAGGGTAGAAATAAGAGCTGACATTGGTACAGCTAATACTGTTAAATGTCCTAAATTATAAACTATAAATTTACCAATAACCCAGTAACTTAATCCTTTTCCTATTAGCATATCTGCGTGTTTCATCAGATACTGAAGAAGTAAAACTGAAATAATAATGAAATTAGAAAAAATAAATGGGAAGAAATGATTTTTTAAAATATACCGGTCAATTATCATAGTCAAACAAACAAAATTAATTTTATTACAATACAATTTATCAAAAAAAATACTGAATTCAAATTGACTATAACTAGTTTTTTGACTTTTATATTAAGAAATTATAAGCGAATTTAAATAATTAAATTATTAAAGGTAAATATGCATTATCTCATTTATTTTTTCTTTATTATACTTTTACAATTACAAGCACAAAAATTAAATCAACAGACAGCCAAAGAATTTCTAAATTTTTTAATATTGAATGATTCGAATATCATAAATTATATTGACCAAGAGGAATTACAAAGAAGTTTAAGGTTGGGTATAACATATAATGATTATTTAAATAAGTTCATGATATCCTATGATATTGATGATTATGTAAAAATTGAGGAGAATAGAAATTGTCAAATTAATTTAGTTGAACTTCAAGATGGTTATCAAAAAGTTGATTTTTTATTTTATAAACAAAATTATAAGAAAACATATTTTTTCAGCGAAGGTTATTTCATTTCACCAATTTATTACTATTCAAGAAATTGGTCAATTGTTGAAAGTAAATATTTTATCTTTTACGTTTCTGATACCAATAAAATTAATGAGTATTCAATTAAGAAGTTGGATGATTTTGTTGATAATATGCTGATTAAGTTTAATTTTAATGAAGATGAAATTGAAATACTTGAAAAAGAAAAAATATTCTATTTCTTATGCAAAGATGAAGAAGAAATTGAAAAATTAACAGGTTTTCGTACACGTGGAATATATATTATTGCATACGATTATATTGTTTCAATTTTTAGTACACACTATCACGAGTTGGTTCATCTTTTAGTTAATTATAAATTGAAAAGCTTGAATATAAACACTCATCCATTTTTTCAAGAGGGCTTAGCAGTAGCATTTGGTGGTAGAGGTGGAAATGAACCGCAAGTAATTTTAGAATTAGGGGCATTTATCGAAAAAGCTAATTTAATTTCTTATGAAGATTTATTATCAAGTAATAATTTCAACAATATAGATGCAAGTATAAGTTATCCTACTTGTGGATTATTCTCTTATTTTTTAATTCAAAAAATTGGAATTGACAAATATTTGAGTTTGTACAAAAAATATAGTTTTTCAAATTATTTCGATGACAATATTTTGATTGATATAAATTACTTTCCAGATAAAAAATCTTACATGAAATATGTCCAAGAAATTAACAATTCAATTTATTTCTCTCAAGATACGGAAAATTATAATCAAATTTTGTCGGGTGAGAATTACAAAATATTTGAGGATGAAACATCTTATCTATTTCAACTAAAAGATACTACTATTGTTGAGTTTGGAAATGAAGATAAAATGAAATATCAATATAATTTCCAAGTAAATCAAAATGAGATTTCAATATTTGATCTTCAAACGAATAATTTAATCACAAAATTTGCTACAGGATTTTCAATTGATGGAGTATTAGTTCCATTTTATGGTGGATATTGGACATTTTCTGTTAGAAAAAGTATTTTCAATTAAATGTTGACATTCAAGAATATATTTTTATTAAAAAATCTAGACTAAAATTATATAATTTAAATCCTTATTTATATTTGTTCCCAAATACTTACCTTGATTTTATAACAATTTATAAGTAAAATTGTTATTTAAATTTATAAATTAAAGAAAAAGAGGATAAACTATGCGAAAATTCTTGTTTTCAATTTTGCTGTGCAGTTTTTTATTTATTTTAATTTCTTGCACATCAGAACGTTCAAGTATTCTGGTTTCAGAATTTGGTGATGAGAAATTAACAATGGGAGAATTTGAAAAAGCATATCAGAAACATGCTGGTGGTTATGAAAATGCAAAAGATGATTCTTTAGAGCAGCTAAAGAATTTTTTGGATTTGTATGTTAATTTTAAGATGAAAATTAAGGATGCAAATAGTCGAGGATTGAACAATGATCCTGCTATAATAAGTGAATATGAGGGTTACAAAAAACAAGTAGGTATATCATATATTGTTGAAAAACAATTAATCGAACCAACCGTTAAAGAAATGTATGAGAGAAGAAAAGTTGAGTATCGTGTAAGTCACATTATGATTGTTCCAAATGATATGACGCCGACAGAAGCGAATGATTTATCACAAAGAATTATTGATAGTATTAATACGGGTGGTAGTTTTGAAAAATTTGCTCTAAAATATTCTGATGATAATTATTCCAAAAAGGTTGGTGGTGATATTTACTACATAACAGGAGGACAAGTACCTTACGAATTCGAAGATGCTGTTTATGCGACTGATGTCAATAAGGTTTACCCTAAACCTGTTAAAACTGATTTTGGTTATCATATAATAAAAGTAACTGATAAGATTGATAGAAAAGAATCTATCAGGGCAAAACATATTTTAGTTGATTTTAAGGATGAAAATGGCAATGTTGATTCTGCAGCAGCATTAAAACAAATTGAAAGCTATCGAATGCAAATATTAAACGGTGCTGATTTCAGTCAGTTGGCAGCTCAATTTTCTGAGGATAAATATTCAGGGGCGAATGGTGGCGATTTGGGTTCTTTCCAAAGAAGACAAATGGTTCAACCTTTTGATTATGTAGCATTCAAATTACCTGTTGGTGAATTGTCAGAGATAGTTAAAACAGATTATGGATATCATTTAATTCAAGTAACAGAAATTTCTCCAATGACAAGTTATGAAAAGCAATTACCCGAACTGAAAAATTTATATAAGCAGACAAAATATGATAGTGATCAAGCTAAATTAGTTGAGCAATTGAAAGTTGAAATGAATTATCAATACAATGATGGCAGTGTCGAACAAATTGCGAGCTTAAATGACTCAACAACTTTTTCAGAAGAATATTGGACAAGTAATTTCAGAAACAAAACTAAAGACTTTGTTGTTTTCACTCTTAATAAAAAGTCTTTTACTTTTGATAGTTTAATGGGAAATATTTATTCTGATAAAGACTATTCTGGAAAAAAAATCGCATCGGACTTATTGTATTCAGCATTAAACAAATATGTTTCTAATCTTGTTTTAGAAGAAAAGGCACAAATTCTTGATAAGAGTGATTTAGAATTTGCTGAACTAATGGATGATTACAAAAACGGGCTTTATATTTTTAAATTGCAAGAAGAAGAAGTGTGGAATAAACTTGAACTTGATAGTATTAAAATTTATAACCTTTATCTTGAAACAAAAGATAAATATAATTGGCCTGATAGAGTTAATTATAGTGAGATCTTTTCTCGAACTGATAGTATAATTAATAATTATTACCAAAGGATTTTGGACGGTGAAGAATTTGATAGTCTTGCAACGAAATTTACAGAGAAATTTAATTTACGCTCAAAAGCTGGTAATTATGGTTTCGTGGACGTCAATGCCGATGAATTATCTAAAATAGCAAATGAATTAAAAGTTGGAAGTATATCCGAACCGAAAAAAGTTAAGAATGGATTCTCAATAATAAAATTATTAGCAAAAGATCCTGCACGACCAAAAACATTTGAAGAAGCACGTGCAGAGGTTTCAAGTCAATATCAGGAGATGGAAAGCAAAAGATTAGAAGAAGATTATATCAATAGATTGAAAACAAACTATCAACCAAAATATTATTATGACGAGCTTAATAAAGCTTTTAAGGAAGAATAAAATATTTTTTCTGATATTGTTTTTACATTTTCTTGGTTGTAATGATAAACCAGTTGAAGAAGAGAAAATTGTTGTAAAAATTGATAAAGACGTGCTTACCGAAGACGAATTGAATAAAAGTTTAATGGATAAAAAATACGAGAAAAAATTTCGGGAAGAATACATTAGACAATGGGTTGAGAGAGAATTATTATATAGAGAAGCAATCGAATCAGATATTATCGAAAAAATAGAGTTCCAAAAAATATTAGATAATACAAAAAAGGAAATAGCAAACTCGTTTTTTCTTAAAAATTATTTTGCTGAAAAAAAAATAGAATTAAGCGAGATTGAATTAAAACAATATTTTGAAAAAAATAAGATGGATTTTGCATTCAGTGAAGAAATATATGCACTAAATCTTGTTCAATTTATTGATGAAATTGTAGCAATTGATTATAGAGTTTTTTTTATTGATAAAGGTTGGAAGCAATTTAAAAATCAAATAAAAAGCGATACTAATATTTATTTCAATGGAGAGAATATTTTATTAGCACCACATCAAATTCAACCAGTTGAATTACTTAATGCAATACGAGCATTAAACCCGGGTGAGGTAAGTATTGTTATTGAGTCGGAACCAAATATATTTACTATTGTTCAATTGATTCAATTTTATGAAAAAGGAAAGATACCTGATTATGATTTAGTATCATCCCAAGTCAGAGAAAGATATCAAGCTGAAAAGAAACAAAAATTTTATAAGGACTTAATCGAAGATTTATATATAAAATATAATGTAGAAATTAAATAGGGTCAAAATGAAAAAATTTTTTAGTGTAATATTTCTGCTTTTATCTGTAAATATTTTTTCTCAAGATGTTTTAGATAAGATAGCTGCCGTAGTTGATAATGAGATAATATTATTATCAGAATTAGATTTTCAAGCAAATTATATCGCAGTCCAACAAAAACTAAACCCCAATGATCCAGAATTAAGAAAGAGAATATTAAATGTAATGATGGAAGATAAACTTTTATATGCTCAAGCAGAATTAGATTCCATCTCTGTCAGTGATGAGCAAGTAAATAGTCAACTTGATTATCAAATAAATTATTTTATTTCGCAATATGGTTCAAAGGAAATTTTTGAACAAACCTATGGTATGACTGTTGACCAAGTTAAGAGAAAACTCTTTGATGATACACGTAAAAATTTAATGGCTCAAATGCTGAAACAAAAGAAATTTAGCGAAGTTGAAGCATCAAGAAGAGAAGTCGACGAATTTTACAGTGTATATAAAGATTCTATAGGTATTATGCCTGAGAAAATTACAATCGCACATATTTATATAAATCCGAATAAAAGTGATCGATTAACAAGAGATGCAAAACAATTTACTCAGAATTTATTAGACTCTTTAGAAAACGGGGCAGATTTTGTGTTGTTTGCAAAGAAATATTCTGAGGATTTAAGCAATGCAAACAATGGTGGAGATTTAGGTTTTGTAAAACGTGGAACATTTGTTCCAGAATTTGAAGCAGCAGCTTTTGCTTTGGATGAAGGAGAATTTTCTGAGGTTGTTGAATCACCTTTTGGGTTTCATATTATTCAATTGTTGGAAAGAAGAGGTGAATCAATTCATACGCGACATATTCTTATTAAAATAAAAAGTGATGATGCTGCTGATTTAGATGCAATAGATAAACTGACAGGGATTAGAGATAGTATCATAAAAGGAAATAATTCTTTCGAGTATTATGCCAGAAAATATAGTGATGACAAAGTAACATCAAAAGCTGGTGGTAATTTAGGAGTATTCGAACTTCAACAATTAGATAAATCTTTGCTAGAAATTGTTAACAAACTTAAGGAAAACGAAATCAGTTTTCCAAAGAGAATAAATATTGATAAAACTACATATGGATTTCATATAGTTATGTTAAAGAAAAGGGTAGCAAGTCACAAACCAAATTTAGATACTGATTATGAAGAAATTAAAATGCTAGCGAAATATAAAAAACAAGATGATATGTATAAACAGTGGATTAATGAAATTAAACAAAATGTATTTTGGGAAATAAGATTGTAGGTTTTTTTTGAAAGATATCAAAGCAAATCCAAATGATATTGAATTGGTTGAAAAATTCAATGAAACTATCAAATTAATTAAATCTGAAATTGGCAAAGTTATTATCGGTCAAAATGATATCATTGAAAATTTACTAATTAGCTTATTTTCAAAAGGACATTGCTTATTAATTGGAGTCCCCGGTTTAGCAAAGACTTTATTGATAAAAACATTGGCTGAAGTATTAGACCTAAAATTTAGTCGAATACAATTTACACCTGATTTAATGCCTGGAGATATAACGGGAACAGAAATTATTGATGAGGAACAAATTTCAAAAAAGCGTTCTTTCAGATTTATTAAAGGACCTATCTTTGCAAATATAATTTTGGCTGATGAAATTAATCGAACTCCTCCCAAAACACAGTCTGCTTTGCTAGAAGCGATGCAGGAATATAAAGTTACCGCAGCTGGAACAACTTACGATTTAATTGAACCATTTTTTGTATTAGCAACACAAAATCCGATTGAACAAGAGGGAACATACCCATTACCTGAAGCACAGCTTGATAGATTTATGTTTAATCTTTGGCTTGATTATCCTTCTTTTAATGAAGAAGTTGAGATTATTAAAACAACCACAAGTAATTATCTACCAAAATTAAATAAAGTTATTTCATCAGAAGAAATAATTAAATTTCAGGATTTAGTTAGACGTGTTCCGGTTGCTGATAATGTAATTCAATATGTTGTAAAAATCGTTAATGCAACTCGCCCTCTTAACGGTGATTCAGCTAATTTTATAAAAGAATGGGTTAGCTGGGGTGCTGGTCCCCGTGCAGCTCAATACCTTATCCTTGCATCAAAAACCAAAGCAATTTTTGAAGGAAGATTTACACCAAATATTGATGATGTAAAAAATTTTATGATACCGGTATTACGGCATCGGATAATACCAAGTTTCAACGCAGAAGCTGAAAGTATTTCTTCTGTTGATATCATAAATAAGGTTGTAAATAATTAGTTTTTGATATTTAATGTTACTTTAAGAGAATCATTTTATCTGATTTCAATGAAGTTATTCCGACACAATTAGTAAACTTAACTCTATAAATATAACATCCTGCGCTGATCGTTTCCTCAAATTGATTCTTACCATTCCATTCTATTTGATATTGTCCGGAAACAGAATAGTTCTTCTCAATAGATTTAACTAAAGTTCCCATAGGAGAAAATATTTCTAAAATTATATTGCCAGGTTCATTTAAATTAAAACAAATTTTTGTACTTGGATTGAATGGATTTGGATAATTTGATAAAAGAGTAAAATTCTCCGGTTTAGTTTTATCATCATAGTTAACAGAAGTTGTACTAATGAATTTATCTTCAATCAGATTCCATAACTCTTGTCGACTTCCGTCATAACATAATGCCCACATTCCAACACCAAGTAAATTTTTATTAATTGCTAAATCATATTTTAATCCTAAGCTTGAGTCATTATCATACCACACTTGATGCCACTCGCCATCATTCCACCTATACCATGAGTTATTATATTTTGTTGACCATTGTATTCCATAAGTCTGAATATTTACTTCGTCATTTCTAAATCTGGTTGAACTAATTGATTCAGTAATTGTTGCGCCTTCATCTGGTGAGGCAGTTTTCCAATGATAACCATAATAGGGGAGTCCTAATATTAGTTTCTCTGGTTTTGTATTCGTTACAGCAACATATTGAGTTTCTATGGTATTTGTTATACAAAATGTTGCTCCTTTTAATGGAGAATTAGGAGCAGTATTTTTTGACCAACTGCCATTAAAAGCATATCCCATAATAAATATATAATCACAACTATTAGCCAAACCGAGTAAATCCCAGTCTTGTCCCCAATTAACTGCTGGACCCGCAAAAGAAACTTCACTATAGGGAAATGCTTTATGGATCGAATCAGTG
>JAFGPR010000278.1 GCA_016936095.1 Ignavibacteriales bacterium
AAAATCAAATTATTTTTGTAAAGATTGTGCTCGTTCTGGCACAAAAGGGTACAAAGACCTGGCCACTGAGCCCTCGCTTACTTCACCTCTTCAAGATATGCATCAAAGCACCAGCCGACTTCGCCTTTTTCGGTTTTGACCTTGACCCAGCTGCCTTTAACTCCGTTGATCGTTTCCTCTTTGCCTTTTTCGATTAGTTCGAGTTTTTCGCATTTGTTTAAATTGCGAATGATCTTTCCATATAATGATGGAGATTCTCGGAAGCGAAGGGAATTTATTGAAGGTTCATAAAAAATATTAAATTTTTTTAATTGATTATCTAAACAATAACCTTTCAATCCATCTAATGTTTCAATATAAATCCAATAGGTTTTTGTTTTATCATTAAATAAATTTTTTTGATCTTTCAAATTGTCTAAAATAACTACTTTTTCATCGGATTTCAGAATTTTTAAAGTTTCACTTTCAATGAAATTATTTTTTTTCAACTCTAAATTTATTACATTTGGCATGTAATAATCATTATATAAAATGTCAGGGCCACCAGATTTATAGAAAGTTCCTTTCATAAAAAAAATTGAATTAGGTTTTATTTCAATTGTTCTATCATTTAAAAAAGTGATAATTATTTGTTTTTGTTTATCTGATAATTCTTTTGATTCAATAAATATTAAATATGATTTGGGATTTATTTTTTTTGAATCTAATATTGTTAATGCCCCACCTAAGTCACTTTGGATATCTAAAAATTGTTTGGATTTTGAAAAGTCAAATAATATAAAACCATTAATTGGATCAACATGAGAATACCCCCATGAAAATTTATCAGTATAAAAATTTGCATTATTTAAATCTTTTACCCATACACCATATAAATTGTCACTTATTTCTTTAGGAAGTCCATTCACATTATAATAATCAACAGCACATATTATTAAAATAGAATAAAACAAAAAAAAGTTTAAAATAATTTTAAGTTTCATATTGTTTGTCCTTTTTATTTAATTATATAAAAATCTATATAAACTGAAGTTAAATTATTATAATTACCTTGGAAAAGCGTTGGATCAGGATCAAAACCAGCATAAACTCCAGTCCCTGTTCCTTCAATATGATGTGTATGTATGCCATTACTCATACGCATATTTGAAGCCCAAGGAATTATATTTACATCAAAACCGGCTACATAATCCATTTTTGAAGTAGATATTAATCCTAATATTTTATCGAAATTCATTCGCCCAATCCTTGCAGCTGTTAAATTTGATCCTAATTCTTTAAATGCTGAATTTATATTTGCTGTTGAATTCATTACTCTAAAATATGTGTCATTAAATATCCAGCCATTATCTAATCCTTCTTGAATTAGTTTATTTATTTGAGCTGCTGTTAAATTCTTTCCTGCAAACCTTTCAGCAATAGCAAAAGTAACTCTTGCAGCACATCCCCATCTCCAAAAGTTTGGAAAAACAGTTTTAATATCTGGATCAGTTTGTAGTACTTGTTTATTTCCTTCTATATTTTGTTCAACCGTCTTCTCATTCTCCGTACCAGCCCCAGCCTGATTAACAGATGCATTTATGCTGTTATTACTTCCGCCTGAGGTGTCACCTGAACTATAATCTGAATAATCATAATTATAGCCAATGTCTAAATGATAATCCCCAGTAGGATCAACACCTTCTTTTCCTAAAGGTACTGCTGCTTGAATCGTTACATCATCTGATGTTTGATTCAGTAAACCTATGCCTGAATAAAGTAAACTGATATATTAAATTAAATTATTTCCTCTTGGACTACTTTACCAACAATATCAATTTTATTTACTTTATCTTTCTTCAATTCTTCAATCTGTTTATCAGTTATCTCATATTCAATTATTAATATTTTCCATTTTTTACAAGCAGGAGGAGCATCTTCATCACTATCAGCAAACTCAATGCAGGATTTTGATTTAATTTTGATAAATATAGTGTTTTTCTTTATTTGTTTCATCTCTATTATTACACAAGATGAAAAACCCATCCCTGTATCAGATAATAATTCATTATTCTTATCCTTGAAAATAAAACCAACAGGATTGATATTTGGGTCTATTTGTTTTTCCCATAAGATTATTGAGAATTCCTTTTTTATTCCTTTCAGTTCCTTTATTAAATCCTTTTTTGCAAAGATATTTATTTTACATGTAAATATAAGAAAAATAATAAACAATAAAATAATTTTATTTTTCATAGTAGATTACTCCTTTATTTCCAGTTTAATGAAATTATTCCAATATAACTTGGATTAGACACAAAACCAGCAGCTTGTAAATACCCAGTAGAGTTTACTTGATACCAGCTTCCATTATTGTAAAATTGATAATTTGAATGATGTATATCACTGCCTCTTATTAAAGCAGAATTACCAGAGCTAATTAAAGATGTATAATTATTGCCTGGATTACTAATAACTTCATATTTAGATGTAGCTGCAACATTATTTGCAGTTAATACTGCATTCATAAAACTTCTTGGATTTGTAATCAATTGACCCGTGCGAAATCCTCCCGAATTATCAATAAGAGCCTGTAATGAACTTTTCAAATCAATATTAGCACCTAATAATTTTAGAGAATTAACTAAACTTAAAAAATGACAACTTACATTTTCAAAACCTATACCACCAACAGTAAGTTTCTTTGCTAAATCAGGATTAGCGGCTAAAGTTGACTTTACATCTCCGTAACCAAACAATTTAATTCCTGAAATTTCAGACGCTTTTCCTCTATAAATGTTTTCCACCGAATTATTGGGCGAACTTTCCGCTATCGCCCTCTCATTCTCCGTACCAGTCCCAGCCTGATTAACACTATTATTTAAAGTATTATTATCGTAATTATTA
>JAFGPR010000279.1 GCA_016936095.1 Ignavibacteriales bacterium
ATACATGTGACCGTTATAGGCAATTATACAAAATGTAAATACCAAAACACATGAAAACAAAAATTACAGTTTTATTGACAATTATGAGTTTAACAAATGTTTTTGCTCAAGTAAAAGAAAAAGAAATACAATCTCTCGATAAGCTTGGGCAGCCAAAGATTATAAAGTTTAAAGAAACTAGTGTACCCGAAGACATTAAGCATATTAATAATTTTCTAAAATCACAATACAAAACAACAAATGACACAGAATTTAGATTAGAAAGAATTACAAAACCTGATGAACTTGGGTTTAATTCAAAAAAACTTCAACAATATTACAAAGGAATCAAAATTGAGTTTGGTATCATAAATGCGATTTCAAAAGAAGGGAAGCTAAAATATACGAATGGAAACCATGTTAAAGTTCAAGATTTAAGCACGATTCCTAAATTAACTGAACAACAAGCGCTTGAATACGCATTGAAATTTATTAATGCTGAAAAATATGCTTGGGAAGACTCACAAAAGGAAGACCTTATTAAGCAAATTGAAAATGACAAAAATGCAACTTATTTTCCGATAGGAGAATTAGTAATCATTGAAAAAAACAGATACACAGAAAATTCAATTCCTGTCTTAGCCTACAAATTTGACATTTATGCCCTAAATCCTATTAGTCGAAAAAACTACTATATAGACGCCTCTACTGGTGATGTCATTTTCACAGATGCCATTTTAAAACACGTTGAAGGAATTGCGTCTACACGATATAGTGGTCAACGTTCAATAGAAACACAACAATCAAGTGGACAATTCAGGCTAAGAGATAACTCTAGAGGTAATGGAATAATTACTTACAACAATTTCAACCAATCTAGCCATACAAATACCGACTACCAAGACAATGATAATATTTGGACTTCAGCAGAATTTAACAATAGCAACAAACACAATTCAGGTCTTGACGCTCATTGGGGGGCGATGATGACCTATGATTATTTCAAAAAAAAACATAACAGGAATAGTATAAATAATAATGGATACAATCTTATTAACTTTGTAAATGCAAATTTGACTGGTTGGGGTTTTGCTAATAGTGACAACGCTTTCTGGGATGGAAATGTCATGACTTATGGAATGGGGACAAACATAAATCCTTTGGTTTCTTTAGATGTAATTGCCCATGAAATTGGACATGGTCTTGACCAGTTTACTTCAAATTTAGTTTATGAAAGGGAATCTGGTGCTATAGATGAAGGTTTAAGTGATATTTGGGCTGCTATGGTAGAATTTTACGCTACTCCTGAAAAAAACACCTATCTTTTAGGTGAAGATATTGGTATCATAATACGTTCAATGTCTAATCCAAAATTAAGAAATGACCCCGATACTTATGGTGGAGTTTTTTGGATTGCCCCTAACTGTGGAACACCAAATAATACAAATGATCATTGCGGGGTTCATACGAATAGTGGTATTTTAAACCATTGGTTTTATCTTTTAGCAGAAGGTAGCAGCAATACAGATGAGATAAACGACAATGGGAGCACTTTTAGCATTGCAGGTATTGGAAAAGATAAAGCTGCAAAGATTGTATTTAGAGCACAAACCGTTTATTTCACACCTACAACTGATTATGAAGATGCGAGATTATACACCATTCAAGCTGCCGAAGATTTATTTGGTCAATCTTCGGTTGAGGCTTCGGTAACTTGTCAATCATGGTTTGCCGTTGGTGTTGGTAACAATGACTGTTTTGACAATGTGAGAATTAGTGGAAACCCTAGTGTTTGCTATTCAGGTTCGACAACCTATTCATTAGTCGGTTTAACTTCTAACATCAATGTTTCCTGGTCCGTTTCTTCAAACCTTCAAATAGAATCTAGCAACAATACTTCAATAACAGTAAAAGCAATAAACAGTAATACATACGGTAATGCTTCAATTACTGCAAATTTTCAAAACGCTTCAACAACTAAAAATATATGGGTAGGCTTACCCGAGCCAATTGGTGGCCTTAACCATGTATCAACATTTGGATGCACAAAAGGCGAAATTATTGTTTACTCTAATGGAGGTGCTGAGCAATATGAATGGCAGGTATCAGGAGGCAAAATTGTAATACCTGTTAATGGATACTCATATACAGGTGGTGAAGTTATTTATGTTGACCCAATAGATTCTAATTATGGATTTACTGTTAAAACACGAGCTAAAAATAGCTGTGGCTACTCCTCTTGGTACACTAAACATATTCCAACCAAATGCGATCCCAATGGTGGTGGTGGTGAAACACCTCTTTTTACCACCTTTGGAAATGGAACAAACATTGACAAGGTTACCATATTTCCAAATCCAGCAAAAGGAATAGTCAACATCTACATACCATCTGATAACGAGTCTGTCATCAAGCTAGTAGATATTAATGGTCGAACAGTCAAAGAAGAATGTGTTAAAGGGAGATTCCCTCAAATTGATATTTCCACTTTACCCAATAATATCTACTTCTTGCATATTTCTGGAGAATACCATTCAACACATAAACTAATTATCCAAAATTAAATTTTATGGGAAAACTAATAACGATATTTCTTTTAGTATTATTCACATCATGTGGTAATGATGGTTTTGATATTAATGACTACCCAATGTGTTTACATCCTACAATAAAAGCCATTATGGATAAACCAATTCAAACTCCAAGAGGAAAAATTGAAAAATGGAGATATAATGAACAAGAAGTTTATGTTATTGATGCTCAGAATTTTCCAGATGGAGAAACTTTTGTAATAACTTTGAATTGCCAAGAAACAATATGTACTCTTGGTGGTTTTGATGGTCCTGACAATGACTGTGAATACTGGGATACAGCTGTATTTATTGAAACAATTTGGGCTGATCCTAGGTAGAAAACTGCCTATAACAAGCGGTATATTCCAGCCGGCGGTGAAGAGCAAGTTGAAAGGCTTGCAATTCCTATTAAGTTTGTAATGGCAGAAAGTGATGCAATTCCTAACGCCGCCCGTAACATACCGCCGCCGTTAGCGGTTATTAAAATGCATTCGCACAATTGACATAAAATGGCAAAACAAGAAACATTAAAAGCAGAAATAATTGAAGGGATTTGTCAGATAATTGCCGATACAGACATGGGCTTGACAGGTACTGAAATAGGTAAGATTTTGGCAGATTCAAGAATTCCAGATACAGACCCAAGTTTGACTAAATGGAAACGATTATATAATGCTTTTATTAACTGGCAAAATAGACATCAATGTTCAAATAATATTTGGGATTTTATTAGAAGAGCTATGGCTCCTGTTAGATACCTAAATGATAAAGACAAGTTTGCATTTAGGCGAATAGAACTTAATAAAAGATTGAGTTTTATAGGTATTGAAATTTCGGAAGCAGGAAAATTTCTAAAAACAGATAAAGTAGAAACTATAAGTGAAGCCGAAAAAAAAGCAGACAGATTAAAAAGCTTACTAAAAGACAGAAATGTACATCAAGATGTTTTAAGATTTTGTAAAGCGGAATTACTTCAAGATAATTATTTTCATGCTGTTTTCGAGACAACTAAAAGTGTTGCTGACAAAATAAGAGATTTAGCAGGGTTGACTTCGGATGGCAACGAGTTAATTGATTCAGTATTTGCGATTAATAATCCAATTTTGATTATTAATAACTTAACAACAGAAACTGAGAAAAGTGAACATAAGGGATTTGCAAACCTGTTACGAGGGTTTTTTGGAATGTTTAGAAATACAACTGCACACTCGCCAAAAATAAAATGGAGCATAAATGAAATTGATGCTTTGGACATAATGACATTAGCATCCTTATTTCATAGGAGGCTTGATAATTCACATAAAATAAGAAATGTGTAAGAAAAAATAAACTTTTTCTAAAGTTTAAACTATAATAATAAAAACAAATATTTAGAATATGATAAAAATAGGAATTCCTAAGAACTTATGTGGAGTTTATGTAAACCAGAATATTTATGGTTTAAAAGCTCCTTATGAAAATTGTAAAATCATTTGTTCCCCTGAAAAGCCTCACAAATTGCAGGAATGTGTATTTAGCGGAACACTTGAAGATTGTGAAAAATTTGTAAAAGAAAATTGTACATGCGATAAGTAAATAATTCATGAAAAAGAAAGGAATATTAATACTGATTTTATTTTTTTCATTAAATGCTTTCTCACAAAGTAAAATGGAGAATGAAATGAATAAAATAATTAATGATAAAGACTCAATTATAACTATTCAAGACAAAGAACTTAATGAGAAATCCCAAGTAATTGAAAATTTGAAAAATAAATTAGTTATAAATGAAAAGATAAGTTCATTAAATCATTCCGGTAGTATTCTTCTTAAATCTGAAAATAAAGATTCTATTTTTCAGTATATTTTCCCCTCATTAATAGCCTTAATTGTTGGTCTATTTGCTTTGTTTGGAACAATCTATTCCGGAAAAAGACAACAGATTTCTTCTGAAAAGCAATTAAAGGAACAATTAAAGCAATCTCAAATTACAGTGCAGAAGCAAATTCAATCATCTAAAGAAACAATTAATGCACAGATTGCTTCAGCAAAAGAAATTGCAGAAAGTCAATTAAAAACAGCATATGATACAGCACAGCTTACGTTTAGACAAAATGTGTTGTCATCTAACAGAAAAGATTGGATAGAAAAATTAAGGAATAACATCAGTGTATTATCGGCAAAAATGTTAATTGTTGCATTCAAAAAAAACAAAGTCAATTCAGATTATGAGGATATTATACATCTAGTAGGTTATATTGAATTAATGCTTAATGCAAATGACCCGCGAGATAAAGAGCTAGTTGTCATATTGTTATCTTTGCCTGAAAAAATAATTAATTATCCAGTTAAAACAACTGCAGAGGATTTAGGAAATATTAGACGTGAATTATTAGCAAAATCTAAATCAATTTTAAAATCTGAATGGGAAAGAGTAAAAAAAGGAGAATAACAACCGCTAACATTTTGTTTATTGCATTGTGGCTCAGGTGGTTTGCCTGCTTTGGTTACTCGTACTACATTTAGTAATACGCGGACAGGAAAACTCTCGCAATCCACAACGCAACAAACAATTTACCGTTGTAGCCCATAGAAGGACGCACGCCAGCAAATCTTCTAAAGAACGTTTATTAGAAAAATGAATTAAGTATTTGAAATGGAAAG
>JAFGPR010000280.1 GCA_016936095.1 Ignavibacteriales bacterium
AATTAAAGGTGAATTTAATTCTGATGGTATTGATGGTTTTATCATAATTGATATCGACAAGAATGATAAGTTAAAAGAAATTGCAGTACACACTCCAGGACCCAGTGATGACGATGAATATCTAGTATATTGGTATGATGGGAATAAAATTTTTTTAATGGAATATTTTGGCGGCTGGCCTGAATTCCAAGGGAATGGAATGGTTTACCTTGACCAATGGCAAGGATTTTGGGCACGCAGAGATAAATATGTATTAGATAAAGAAAAAAGAAAAATGAAATTTATCGAGCAATTTGCGTATTATGTCGGTGCAAAGGTTACGGTCAAAAATTCCTTTACTATTTATAAAGAGACCAATTTAAAGGATGAAGTTGCTCTCCTTAAAAAAGGTTCGGAAGTTGAGATACTGATTTGTGATTGCATTAAAAGAGAATATTTCGATTATAAATATTTAATAAAATCAGAATCTGGATTATTAGGCTGGTCAGGTATTGATGCTATTCTCGAAAATACAGAAGGATTGATAATGGCTGATTGATAGAATATTTTTAATAAACACATTTTGTATGATGTAAAATTAATGTAATTGTTTGGCTAAGAAAGAAAGTTCAAAAAATAAAAAACTTTTTTCTCTTTGCGTCGAAAAATTAACTAATCGCAGAATGTTATATAGGAACTAATTTAAGCTTCCATTTTTTTCAAGAAAAAGTTTTAAGAACACTGATAAGAAACTTTTTCTGGTCTATAATTTTATCTTGCCCATATTTCGACTTCTTCAATACTACCTCCATCTTCTGAATACGTTTCTACGTTATACTCTTCTCTAATCCCTGCATACATTACATTACTTGAAAAGTCAACTACTATAATAAAATTCGTGGCATCACAATTGTGTGCTTCACACGCAGATGCAACAAAAATATCATTATTTACTTCAATGGGAAATTCAACTGCCCAAGTCGAAATTAGAAAATCATATCTTGAACCCAGTAAATCTTTCAATCTATCTGTAAAATCTTGATGGTCAAATAAATTTACCTCGTAAGGATATTTTCCATTAAATTCTCTAAGGTACTCGAGATTACCTAATGTTGGTTCATCAATAGATTGTTGATCAGCATCAATAGCATCTGCCCTATCATTTTGATATTGCTCTTGTTTAGGATTTTGCTCGGGTGCATTCTCATTCTCTTTCTTTGATTTATCACAGGAAAAGATAAATATAGTAATCAAAATAATAATTGATAAAATTTTAATGTTAAAGTTTTTCATATTTACCCCTTTATAAGTTATATCTTGAATCTATTTTTGGACTCTACCAATTTCAATTAATAGGTTGCACTATCCAAAAAAGGAAAATAACAGTATTTCCCACTAGTTTTAATTTTATAAATGAATATCCGCAAATTGTAAAGTTACTTATAAGATAAATTTAATATTTCTCGTAAGATGAAAAACTACTGACAATAATTTATAAATTTATTGTATATTCCTCACTATTATCTAACGTAATAGTAGCGGTATAATTAGCATTGAACGTAATCGTTCCTGTTCTCGAAATTGAACCACCCTCACTACCCTGACCAGTAAATACAAACGTAGCTGTACCGCTAACTATTTTTTTTGTAGTCTTATCAATATTAACATTTGTAAAAGTATAATTGAGTGTTGAACTGAAAGTTTTTGTCTTACCGTTATAATTAGTTGTTGAATTTCCTTCTCTGCCAAATGTACCGTTGTAAATGTAATTTGTTCCCGAAAGCAAGTTTGTTAGGGTACCATTACCTGTTTGAGTAGCAGTCATATCAAAATTAATTCCATTATAAGAACTATTGCCACTTAAAACAATTGTTATACTTGAAGGAACTGAAGAAACACAGTTTAATGTAAAACTCCAATTTGAAGTTAGTGTGTATCTGCCTAGAGGACCAGTTATTGTGATAGTGGTATCCTTTTGAAGTCCGCAATATGAAGGTACTGCTACTACACTTGCTACGGTAGCAGATTGTTCAACGTTCATTGCTGTTCCACCTTCTGAAGGGGATAAAGAACTACCTACTACAGATGATACCTCATCATCTGTTAATATCATCGTATCTTCTTCTTTTTCACAAGATACTAATATTAAGGTTAAAATCAATATTAAAGACATAAAATAACCTACGAATTTTTCCGTTTTTTTCCTCTTAGTAACTTTCATTTCTCACTCCAAATAAATTTAAAAATGGTTATTTAATAATTATATTTATTTAATTAAATAAGTAATTACCTTAATAAAATTATAAATTTAATATAAAAAAAATATTTTATTCTTAATTAAGATATGGTTTTTTCTAACAAAAGTCAATTAACATTTTCAATATATTTCTGATAAGTATTTTTTGCTAAAAAAATTAAAAACGAAAAATTTTAAATACCCTCTTATGTTTAGCTTATCAGACAAAAACTAATTGTCAAATCGTCTTTATTAACTTCATTAATCTTATAATTTAAGTATTACTAAATAAGCACAATGATCGGAAGCGATCGAATCTTTAATAACTTTTGTCTCAATCACTTTCCATTTATCATTTGGATATGTCATTACATAATCAATCTTTACCCTTGGACCATTAGAAGGAAATGTCGGTTCGGGATTGTTTTGATCATAAGAAGAATTCCACACTTCTTCTAAAATATTTATTGGATTACTATTCGGTGTGGCGTTTAAGTCTCCTGCTAAAATAGTCGGATATTTGTTAGCAGTAAATATCTTATTTAACATTTTTGCTTGTTCAATTCTATCAGTTTCATCTTTTGAATGATCTAAATGAGTGCTTATAATTGCAATCGTATCTCCCGATGATAAAACTGAAACCACTTCGACAGCACATCTTGGTTCGCTACCTACAATTTGTGGAAGTAGAACATTTCTGGTTTTCAAGAAAGTATATTTTGATAAAATCGCATTACCGTATTCTCCATTACTGAAATACATTGCCCTTGCAAAAATTCCAATCATATTTAATTTG
>JAFGPR010000281.1 GCA_016936095.1 Ignavibacteriales bacterium
GATAATGCTTTGCCAACAATTACTACGTCTGGCCGTATCTTTTCGTATTCAAATGCAAATAATTTTCCACTTCTTCCTAACCCGCATTGAATTTCATCAGCGATGAAAAGAACATTATTCTTTTTACAAATTTCATAGGTTTTCTTCAAGTAACCTTTTGGAGGAACAATCACTCCACCTTCACCTTGAATTGGTTCAACTATAAACGCAACAGTATTCGGAGTAATAGCTTTTTCTAATTCTTTGACATTTCCATATTCAACAACCTTAAATCCTGGGGTAAGAGGACCAAAGCCATCTTTGTATTGTTCTTCGGTTGAAAAACTAATAATTGTTATAGTTCTTCCGCCAAAATTATTTGAACAAACAATTATTTCTGCTTTGTCTTGCTCAACGCCTTTTACTTTATAACCCCATTTACGAGCGGCTTTAATCGCAGTTTCAACTGCTTCTGCACCGGAGTTCATAGGTAAAAATCTTTTATAGCCTGTTAAATCAGCTAAATCTTTTAATAATAATGGTAATTGATCATTTCTGAAAGCGCGTGATGTTAGAGTAACTTTCTTTGCTTGATTAACCATTGCTTTTAAAATTTTTGGATGGCAATGTCCCTGATTTACTGCCGAATATGCAGCGAGGCAATCAAGATATTTTTTACCGTCAACATCATAAACCCATACACCTTTTGCTTTTTCGATAACTACATCAAGAGGATGATAGTTGTGCGCTCCGAATTGTTCTTCAAGAGCAATAAATTCTTTTGAATTCATATATTTTCCTATTTTTTTGAAATATTTAATGCAAATCTATCAAATTTAAGTGGATTTTCATATAAAAATGTAAATAAATTTAATTAATTATAAAAAAACCCCCGATATGGGGGTTTTGAAGAAGAAAGATATAAGGAATAATTTTGATTTTTACTTAGTTGCTAAGAAATCTGACATATTGTACCATTATATTCTATGTCGATTGTATACAAATCTTCTGTTTGGGGATGTTTTTGTTCCCAAACATATGTTGTGTAAAAAGTATCGCACATTTTTCGAACTCTTTCGCTGTCAGCAAATTTTGATGCACCCTTTACAAGATAAACTCCACGAGCATTGCCAATCTTATACAAAGATAAATCTGCAATTATTTTTTCTTGGTCATTAGCTCCTTCTCGTAACATTGCCATCAATGGAATTAATACTTCTTCTGACTTAATCTCGCCAAAAAAATATGCACAACTGATCTTTAACCCAGAATTATCTGATTGTAAACCAGCTAATAGATTCTCTTCAAACTGGCAAATTTGTTCTTCTGTAAACTTTGAGTAATCTCCATTTGTGTTTAATGGATCGTCTGCATAAACAAACCCACATAAGTTTAATAATGCAACTGCAAAAACGACTTTTAATAAGGCTTTCATTTTTCACTTCGTTTTACTTGTATTTAAAATTTTCTTTCCTCGGATATTAAGACAAGTCGGTTCTTCTCCTGTTGCAAAAATCGTTAAAAACTACATCATGTAGTATGGTTAAAAATTTCCGTCTTAATTATGAATGCTTAAAGAGTCTTGGTTGTTTAATGTTTGTTTGCTATTTTTTGATGTTTAATTTAATTGAGGTAATAATAAATTCGAATTATGATAAGAGCAATATGTGATATAAGGTATATATATTTTTGAATAGTTGTATTTACCATTTTTGTATGATAACAACACTTTAGAAAAGATAGTAATAAAATAATGAAAAAAAATATTAAAATTAAAATAGTTGATTCTGGATTATGGTTTGACACAGACATTGCTTTCGCTCAGGTGCCATATTGGTTTAATCATACAACAAAAAATCTCAAACTAAGTCTGATAAGACATTTTGAAAGTGAACGGAAATCTCTCCCGCTTATAATCTGGATATGTGGGGGTGCATGGTACTCAATGGATATTAACGCACATTTACCTAATCTAGTAGAAATAGCAAAAAAGGGATATGTTATTGCAACTATCGAATATAGAAATAGTAATGAAGCCAAATTTCCTTCACAAATTGAAGATGTTAAAGCTGCAATACGCTTCTTGCGTGCTAATGCTGAAAACTATAAAATTGATCACAGAAATATTGGAATAATGGGCGAATCTGCGGGCGGATACTTAGCAAGTTTTGTCGGAACAACTAATGAAAAACCTGAATTTGATAAGGGTTTATATCTAAATTATAGTAGTAAAGTACAAGCTGTTTGTTCATGGTACGCACCCATAGACTTGAATGTAAAAAAGCATCTTGGTCAAACACATGAAAAATTAAAAAAGATAACACCCGAGGAATTATTTCTTAGTGATACAACTTCTATTAATTCAAGTTTATTTGTAAAAGCTAATCCCATTACATATCTCTCAAAAAAGACACCACCATTCCTTTTGTTTCATGGTTTAAAAGATACTACGGTTCCAATATATCAAAGCGAAATATTCTATGATGCTCTTAAATCAAGAAGTATTCCAGCTGATCTTTATATTATCGAGGATGCCGGGCATGCTTCGGTTGAATTTTTCCAACCACAGATAAAAAGTTTAATCGTTGATTTTTTTGATCGTTATTTAAAATAATCCTTTATGCTTTGCTTTGTAAGCAATTAAATTTTTCATATAAAGTTTTGATTTTATAATAGATATATGTTGTTCGCCACGGTTTTTCTCAATTATTTATTAAGAATAAAACCTTATTTTTGCAGCACAAATTAAAATTAATTTTTTATGTATAAAATTTTTATTTTAACTTTTGTTTCAGTGTTTACCTTTGCACAGGATGGTGCTTTTCAAATTGCACGGGTAAAATACAGCGGTGGCGGTGATTGGTATAATGATCCATCGGCAGAAGTTAATTTGCTTAAATTTGTTCAGCAGAACACCAACATAATTACAAAACCTGAATATGTTTTTGTTGATATTTCTTCTGATGATCTTTTTTCATATCCGTTTTTATTCATCACAGGACATGGCAATATCGTTTTAAGCGATAACGAAGTTAAACGATTGAGAACATACTTAGAGAACGGTGGTTTTCTTTACGTTGATGATGATTATGGATTAGATAAATCGTTCAGAAAAGAAATGAAGCGTGTATTTCCTGATAGAGAAATGGTTGAACTTCCTTACAGTTATGGTTTGTTTAATTGTTTATATGATTTTAGCAATGGCGTTCCAAAGACGCATGAGCATGATTTAAATCCACCACAGACATTTGGATATTTTCATAATATGCGACTTGTTGTTCTTTATACATTTGAGAGTAATCCGAGCGATGGTTGGGCAGATCCCGACGTCCATAACGATCCCCTTGAAAAAAGAGAAGAAGCGTTAAAATTTGGAACTAATATTGTTGTGTGGGTTTTATCTAACTGAAATTTTTAAATGCCACGAAGTCTCCAAGACACAAAACGATTTTCTTGATAACTTATCGTCTTGGTGGCAAAATACAGAAGGAAAATTAAGTGGATTTTTTAGTAGAAGAAAAAAGATTTAATTATACCCCTCTTTCTGAAAGAGAAGAATATGTTGGAAAAATAATTGTTAATTCTGCTTATCTGGTACATAAAGAATTAGGTCCCGGTTTATTAGAAAAAATCTATGAGATCTGTCTTTCGCACGAAATTTCAAAATCTGGATTAATAGTTAAAAGACAAATTGATTTACCAATTGTTTACGATGGTGTAAAATTCGATGAAGGGCTAAGATTAGATTTAATGATTGACGATTTAGTTATTATTGAAACAAAAGCTGTAGAGCAAGTAAATGCTGTCTGGGATGCCCAAATTCTGAGTCATTTGAAATTAACAAATTTAAGACTTGGTTACTTAATTAATTTCAATGTTCCAATAATTAAACAGGGAATAAAAAGATTTATAATTTAACTTTTAGTGCCTTGGTGTCCTTGTGGCGAGAATTTATATGATTGATACAAAAAAATATTTAAAAGAAGTTGAGAATAAATTATTAGGATTTATTAGGCGAGAAAATTTTGAGAAAATTCTAAATGGGATTTGTCGTTCAATTTTTTATATTTTGATTTGTTTATTTGTAATTAATTTTTTTGAATTTATCGGACAATTCAATTCTACCATAAGAACAATTTTATTTTTCTCCGCAATTTTGCTATTGGTTTTCTTTACTGTTTACTTCCTTGTCTTGCCGCTTTTTTCTAATTTCAACCGTATGAAAAAACCTAATTACTTCTTAGTCGCGAATAAAATTGGTAGACATTATTCTAACATAAAAGATGATCTTCTAAACTCACTTCAACTTGTAAAAGAAAAATCCTCTTCGGTATATTCGCAGGATCTTGTCGATGGTGCATTTGAAAAAGTTTATAACAAATCAAAAGACTTAAACTTTAATGAAATTGTAAATTTTAGCTCTTCAAAAATAAGATTTAAAAATACCGCTATTGTTTTAGGAATAGTTTTATTGTTTTTCGTCCTCTTGCCCGGTTTTAGATTTGCTGCATATAGAATTATTAATTTCCAAAAAGAGTTCACACCACCACCAAAAATTATTTTTGAAATTTCTCCTGGAAATGCTAAAATTACAAAAGGCGATGATTTAAATATTTTCATCAGGACTAAAGGCGAAAAGACAAATAAAATAAAATTAGCAATAAAATTTGAAGAGCAATCTGAGTTTGAAAATTATCAACTAATTTCTGATTCATCTGGTTCATTTTCCTACAGAATGAATAATGTGCGGAACACCTTTGACTACTATGCGTTTGTTGACAATATAGAAAGTGAGGAATTTACAGTTGAAGTTATCAACCGACCAGCGATTAACAATTTTGATGTCATCGTTACACCCCCTTCATATTCGAAGCAACAGCAAATTGTTCAAAAAGATAATGGAAACATAACGGCACTGCTCGGTAGCAATGTTCAAATAAAATTGCAATCAACAAACCAACTGCAATCGGCAACAATTGAATTTGATGATTCTACAAATGCAAAATTCAATACTAAGGACAACAATGCAAATATAAATTTCCGAATCCGAAAGGAAATTAACTACAGAATAATTCTGAAAGATAAAGAAGGAAATGAAAATCTAGATCCTATTACATATTCAATCAAACCACTCTTTGATGAGATGCCCGAAATTCAAATGATAGAACCGAATCAAAATGTTAATCTTGGAATCGAGAATCGGTTACCTTTAATTACAAAGATAAAAGACGATTTTGGTTTTTCTAAACTTATTCTTAATTATCGGTTGTCCTCATCAAAAGATAAAAAGCCACAGGAAGAGTTTTCTCAACTTGAAGTTACAATAAATAAAAATCTCAAAGAAGATGACGTTTATCACACCTGGAATTTAGCGAAGTTGTCTTTAAGCGAGAATGACGTTGTTTCATACTATCTGGAAATTTTTGATAACGATATAATTAGCGGTCCAAAATCTGCAAAAACCTCCATGTTCACAATTCGAGTGCCCTCGCTGGATGAATTGCTCAACGATGCTGATGATGTTCATGAAGAATCACAAAATGATTTAATGGAAACATTACAAGAAGCAAGGGAACTGAATAAGGAAATTGAAAAAATAAACAACGAACTAAAGCAAGATGCAAAAGATATTACCTGGGAAGAAAAGCAAAAAATTGAACAAGCGCTTGATAAGTTTGAGCAACTTGAAAATAAAGTCGAGGATATACAGAAAAATTTATCGGAAATGCAAAATGATTTACAGGAAAACAATCTTCTTTCAAAAGAGACAATGGAAAAATATATGGAATTGCAGGATTTAATGGATGAACTCTCCAGCGAAGAGATGAAAAAGATGATGGACAAAATGAATGAAGCTTTGAAGAATTTAAATCGAAATAATATCCAGGAACAGATGCAAAATTTCCAGATGAACGAAGA
>JAFGPR010000282.1 GCA_016936095.1 Ignavibacteriales bacterium
TAATTCTGAAAAGTATAAATCAGAAGTTATCTCGGGGTAGATTTCGTTTATCTTTTTACCAGAGTAACTTGTGCTTGTAACAATTTCGATTTTAGCATTCGGATGATTTTTTAATAGTTCGATAAGAGAACTACCTGTAAATCCTGATCCACCAATTATTCCAACTTTTATCATTAAATATCCTTATAATTATTTAAATTAAAAATCTTTCGCTTAAACATCAAACCATAACTCGTAACCCTTAACCCGTAACCTTTAATAACGTTTTTTCTTTTTTTGATACAGCTTCTATTGCAGGAAAAATTTCTTCTTCATCTAATCCAATCCAATAGACATACCAAGTCCCCCTCTTTATCATTCCATCACATTTTTTTGAATAGAACGAATTTACTTCATTTGTGATTGTTGCTCTCCAAATTAATTTAGGATATTTTTTTACTATCCTTTCCCAAATTGCTTTACCCATACCTGTTCCCTGCCTTGGCTTAATAACACCAATTTTATCTAGATATGGAACACCTAAAACTCTTTTTACAATAGCCACCGCTTCGTAATCCTTTTGATAATATATTTCTTCAAAATCATCATCAAAATAATCTTCAACTAATTTTTTATTAAAAGAATTTTCAAGTACTTCAGCTATTTTGTTTTTGTCAAGTGAATTAATATCACTAGTTTGATTTATATTAAAATACTTTATGAATGTTCCATGTCCTTTTATTGTGAAAATTTCCATTAACAAATACTCAGCAGATGTAATGACAATTTCGCAATCTCGTTCATCCTCCAAAAATTCTTTTAATTCTTTAATCTTCAACAACATCCCACCCGTAATATGAGCTAAATCTTCTTCAGAAGAAACATTAATTGAAGAAATTATTTCATCATTCTCATTAAGGACACCACCTGTCTCTGTCAGTAAAATAAATTTCTTTACTCCTAATGCTTTTACAACCTCTTTTGCAGCAGTATCTGCGTTAATATTTAAGTATTTATTTTCATACCAACCAAGCGGACTGATAATTGGTGTTTTATTTTCAAGTATTACCTTACTAATTTTATCTTCATCAACATTAGTTATCTTTCCAACCTGTCCGAGTTCAACAATTTTTTCACATTCAAAAATGTTACACACAATTTCAGCACTTCCACCAGCACTATTAATTTTATTTTTCAGTTGATCTGCAATCTCATTAAAAGTAGATTTTATAACATCCATATCACTTTCAGAAGTTATACGATAACCATTTATTTTTTTACTATCTTTTAATTTTCTATCAAGACTGCTTCCTGCACCGTGTACAATTATCGGAAAAATATTTGCTTTGTTAAGGAAAGCAATATCTTCAGAGATTAAATCCAAATGATTTTCAATTGTTTGTCCACTAATTTTTATTACAGCAAATTTATTTTTCGGAATTATTTTCAGGATATTTAGGAAAAGTTCAAACTCTTTTTTCTTTCCTGTTTTTTTAAGAAAATTTAATAACATCCTGTTCATTTTATTTTCTCAATATAATTAATAAAAAACTCTTCACACTTTTTTAATTCTCTTAATTTCACGAACTCATTTTGTGAATGAGCTTGTCTTACACTTCCTGCACCATACACAATTGAATTAATCCCTACTTCCTTAAATAGTGCCGCTTCTGTCCAATATGGTGCCTCATAAAATTCTTTATTGACAAAAGGAAATTTTCTGCCATTACTAATAAATGGAATGCCTACAAATTTTGTCCTAAACGTTACTGATTTATTATTTTTTATAATACTTTTTATTTCAGCCTCTTTTTTCTCAACACTTAAATATGTTCTGCAAGAAATATGAAATTGACAATTTGCAGCAGTAACATTTCCTTGTGTACCACCAAAAATTTTTCCAATATTAAATTCTTTCCTAAATAATTGAGTAATTATTTCAGCTGATTTAACAATTGCATTTGGTTGTTTTGTCAAAGATGAGTGAGAAGGCTTACCAATTACATCTATGACAAAAGAATAATAACCTTTGTGTCGATTGACAAATTTGCATTCTGTTGGTTCGCAAACTATTGCGTTAGTAATTCCTTTGATATAATCTGATTTTATAAAATGTCTTACACCAGAAATATGACTTCCACATTCTTCATCAGTACTGAATAATAACATTAAATTATTTGGTTTTGTTTTTTGTACTGCTTTTAAAACTGCATAGAGATTGCCTTTTGTATCGGATGTACCAAGTCCATACGCTTTTTTATCTTTTATTACTAATTTATGCGGATCAGTTTTCCAATCACCTGAGGCTGGTACTGTATCCATATGACAATTGATCAGAAATTTCGGTTGACCAAAGATTGCAATAACATTATGCTTCTTGTTATCAACCTTTTGTAAAATAATCTTAGCTGAACTATTTTCAGTTAAAAATATTTTTATATACTTCACTATTTTGGTATAATCCCCTGAGTAGGAATTAACCAAAAGATTTTGTAATTCCTTCATCTTATTAATTTATTTTCTTGGTAAATTGCTTAATACTTGTGGTAGAGAATGAAATTTAATAAATCCATCTGCCTCCTGAGAGGTCCATGAACTTTTCTGAGCATAGGTAGCTATGTCATCTCGGATTAGAGAATTTGGTGAGAATATTTCAATTACTTCAATCTTATTTAAAATTACTTTTACTTTAACACCACCGGTAACTTTTTCTTGAACAGAATTAGAATATATCTCTAAATTTCTTACCAATGGTTCATAATACATTCCAGAATAAACTAAATCAGCCCAATACTGAGAAACATATTTATTAAAATTCTGTTGCTCTTTTGTCAAAGTTATTTGCTCTAATTTTCTATGTGCTTTCAATAATACAAAAAGACCTGGGGCTTCGAACATTATTCTTCCTTTAATTCCGATAATACAATCACCAATATAAATTCTGCTACCATATCCATATCGCCCAACAATTTTATTCAATTGCTTTAATATCTGAAGTCCATTCATTTTTTTATTGTTCAAACTGACAGGTATTCCCTTCTCGAAATCAATATTTAAATATTCAAAAGAATCTGTGGTTAGATTTTTATCTATGACCGTTAAATTATATGCAGTAAAATCCGGTTCTTTGTTATCATCAATTTCACTGCCCGATACAGTGGTACCAAATATATTGTGATTGATAGAATACTTTTTACTTTTCACATCGATATCCAATCCCCTTTCCTTCAAATATTCGATCTCATCATCTCTCGTAATATTCAGCTCTTTTATCGGGCATATAATTTCAACGTCATTTTTTAAGGTAAGAAAAGCAGAATCAAATCTAACTTGATCATTGCCGATAGATGTACTTCCATGAGCAACTGCTTTACAATTTTCTTTTTCTGCTATTGCTAAAATTTCTTGTGCAATCACATATCTATCCGCACACATTATAGGATAATCATTTTCATATAATCCATTTAATTTAATCAGATATTGGATTATTTGAGAATAGATTTTTTCTTCAGCATCAACATTGTAATGCCTAATACTTCCTAATTTTTTTGCTTTCTCCTCAATCTCGGCAAGAGTTTTCTCATCAAAGCCACCAGTATTTATTGTAGCAGTAACTACATCATATCCTTTCTCTTTTAAATAAACTACACAAAATGTAGTATCTAAACCACCGGAAAACGCAAGAATTACTTTTTTATTTTCCACCATACCACTCATCATTTAATTCACACAAAATTGCTTTTTGAATATGGAGTCTATTTTCTGCTTCTTCGTAAATTAATGAATTTGAACTATCAAGCACTTCGTCTGTTACCAACATATTTCTTCGCAACGGCAGACAATGACTGATAAATGCATTATTAGTTTTTTTCATTAATTCAGAATCAACTTTCCAATTTTTATATTGATTTTGTATTTCAGGTTGAAAATTTCCAATTTGCTTCAATGAACCCCAACTTTTAATATAAATAAAATCAGCGCCTTCATAAGCTTCTTCCATATTGTTTGTCATCTTAAAGTCAGCACCGTTTTTTAAGCAATTTTCTTTAACTAAATTAATATAATAGGGATCTAAATCATAATCAGGTGGATTAGCAATTGTAACATCCATTCCGAAAATACTCGCAATAACTGATGCAGAATTTGCTACAGCCGTGTTCAATCCCTTGGGATGATAAGCCCAACTCATAACAAATTTTTTCTTTTTATATGTGTCAAAATGATTTTTTATCGTTTGCATCATTGCTAATGCCTGAGAAGGGTGCGAAATTGTCTCCATATTTACAATAGGAATTTCAGACCACTTTGCCAGATTTTTTAAAATTAAATCTTTCCTCTCTTCTTCCCAATTCTGAAATTTTGGGAAACATCTTATACCAACAAAATCAGCGTAACGACTAATTACTTTAATTGCATCTTTCAGATGTTCCTCTGCATCACCATTCATTATGGTATTTTCTTCAATTTCTATTCCCCAGGAAGATTTGCCCGGTTCGATTGTTACACAATGTCCACCGAGTTCAGTTACGGCAAGGTCAAATGAGATTTTTGTTCTTGTCGATGGATTAAAAAACATGGTTATGAGAGTTTTATTTTTTAAAGTATCACTAAATCTAACTTTTTTAAACTCATTTGCTATGTTGACTAATTTTTCAAGTTCAATGAAGGAAAAGTCTTCTATTTTTAAGAAATGTCTCATAATCCACCTTAAAAATTTAAATATTGAATGCGAATATAAAATTTTTGATGACTTTTGCAAGTTTAATTTACAAATATTTCATTTTTTACAGGTAATTTCTATATTAAGAAACTGATTTATTTAAAAAATTTTTAAAGACACCATAATATATTTGGTTATTTTGTTTTTTAACCTTATATTTACAGGTATAATCTATAATATTCCTAATAATTTTAGTTTTTTATCATTTTTAATAGGTAATAAAATGTTAGATCAAATTGATTTTCAAATATTAAATATCTTACAAGAAAATGGCAGGACAAAAAGAAATGTCCTAGCGGAAAATGTAGGTCTTTCGCTACCATCCCTCAGTGAGCGAATGAAAAAATTAGAAGAGCGCGGATTGATTGAAGGCTATTATGCAAAACTCAAAAAAAAGGGATTTGGATATGATCTTGCTGCATTTGTTACTGTTGTTATGGATTCATCAAAAAATTATCCTAAATTAACTGAGAATGCTGATAAAAATCCAAACATACTTGAATGTCATTCTGTTCTCGGCGAGGGATCTCATATTTTAAAAGTTATAGTTAAAAATACAGAGGCATTAGAGAAACTTCTTGCAACAATTCAATCCTGGCCTGGAGTAACCAGAACAATTACACATTTCATTTTATCAACATCAAAGGAAACATCAAAAATATTTATTGAATAAAACGGAGAATTTATGACAGACAAAACATCTTCTATTGAATCTATCCTAAATTATGTTAAGGATAAAAAAATTAAATTTGTTGATTTTAAATTTATGGATTTTCCTGGACAGTGGCAGCATTTCACTGTTCCAGTAACTCAATTAAATGAAAAATCCTTTGCAGAAGGTTACGGTTTTGATGGTTCATCAATGCGTGGTTGGAAAGCAATTAATGAAAGCGATATGCTTATTATTCCAGATCCTGAAACAATGCTGCTTGATCCATTCATCATTGAACCAACAATCAGTATAATTTGTGATGTTTATGAACCTATTACGCGAGAGAAATATTCACGGTGTCCAAGACATATAGCACAAAAAGCTGAAGCGTATTTAAAAACAACTGGTCTTGCAGATATGTGTTATTTCGGACCAGAAGCAGAATTTTTTATCTTTGATGACGTTCGGTTCAAGTCAGCACCAAATACCGCGTTTTACGAAATTGATTCAGTTGAAGGCAGATGGAATACTGCACGAGATGAAAAGCCCAATCTGGGATATAAACCAAGATACAAAGAAGCATATTTCCCAGTTCCACCTACAGATGCTTTGATGGATTTACGAAATCAAATGGTAACAACTTTAATAGATATGGGAGTTAACGTTGAAGCACAGCATCACGAAGTTGCCAGTGGTGGTCAAAGTGAAATCGATTTAAAATTTCAACCTCTTGTAAAAGCTGCTGATCAAATATTATTATTCAAATATGTTGTGAAAAATACAGCAAGGTTGAATAATAAAACCGTTACATTTATGCCAAAACCTATTTTAGATGATAACGGAAGTGGAATGCATGTTCACGTCAGTTTGTGGAAAAACGAGAAACCATTGTTTGCTGGTTCTGGTTATGCAGGATTGAGTGAGATGGCTTTATATTTTATTGGAGGACTACTAAAACATGCGAAATCCCTTTGTGCGTTTGCAAATCCAACAACAAATTCATATAAGAGATTAGTCCCTGGATTCGAAGCACCTGTCAATCTTGCTTACTCTCAAAGAAACAGAAGTGCATCTATTAGAATTCCAATGTATTCAGATAACCCAAAATCGAAAAGAGTAGAATTTAGATGCCCCGACCCATCAGCAAATCCATATCTTGCTTTTGCTGCGATTCTGATGGCTGGATTAGATGGAGTCAAAAATAGAATTGATCCCGGTGACCCACTTGATAAAGATATTTACGATATGCCCCCTGAGGAATTACAAAATATTCCATCGACTCCCGAATCTCTAAAACAAGCATTGAAAGAATTAGCAAATGATCATGATTATCTTTTACAAGGTGATGTTTTTACTGAGGATGTTATTCGAACTTGGATAAATTTTAAGATGGAGAAAGAAATAAAACCGATGTCTTTGCAACCTCACCCATATGAGTTTGCATTATATTATGATATTTAGATTTTCTTCTCTTTGCGACTCTGTGTCTTAGCGGTGAAAATTGAAACCGCCGAGGCGCAGAGA
>JAFGPR010000030.1 GCA_016936095.1 Ignavibacteriales bacterium
AAATTCAATTTTGTTTTTTGTGTTAAACTCAATTTTTGCTCTTGGTTCATTTAGCTATTCGTTTTTATTGTTATTTGCAAATAAATTTGGATTTGAAATAATATTTATTCCTGTGCTTTATTTGATTTATACAGCAGTTGCCTCGATTGTTTCTCTGCCATTCGGAAAACTCGCTGATAAAATAGGAAGAAAAAATGTAATGTTTATATCATTCGTATGCTGGGCTTTAGTGTGTTTAAGTTTTTTACTTTTACAAGAGTACGTTGCAATTATAATAACTTTTGTATTATATGGATTACACAAAGGTGCTTTAGAGCCAGTCCAAAAAACATTAGTTTCTGAATTAGCTCCTGCTGAATACCGAGCAAGTTTTCTCGGTACATTTCAAATGGTTATAGGTTTATGTGCATTACCCTCTTCACTGATAGCTGGTCTATTATGGGATAAGATAGGAGTGTTTACATCATTTTATTTCTCTTTAGGACTAACAATTGTGGCAATACTTTTATTAATATTCGTAAAGGAAATAAAATATGCAAAAAAATAGTATGAAAAGATATTATCATCTAATTATACAAATCATCAGTTTATTATTTTTATTGGATGGATGTTATGATAAAGGAAATCTTGTTTATGATGGATCACAGATTAATACTATCTTATCGTATTATTATGAAGTCGCATTTGGAAGTGAGTTCACAGAAGATTATTCTTATATTCGAAAATGGAATGATGATGTAAAGATATTTCTACCGGATAATTCTTTTGATGAATTAAACAACGAGCTAAATAAAATCATCAATGAAATAAACGCTTTGTCGTCAACAACTAAATTATATATTGTGGAATCGCAAAAAGAATCGAACTTTATTATTTATTTAGGCGATAAGGATACCTATGTTCAAAAATATGAATCTCAAGCAAGAACGTATGTCGAAGATAACTGGGGATTATTTTGGATCTATTGGAATGATAATTACGAAATTTATAGCGGGAGTATGTATGTTGACATATATAGAACCGATGATATTGAATGTCAGAAACATTTATTAAGAGAGGAATTGACACAATCTCTGGGTCTGATGAATGATTCCAACAAATATCCAAAAAGTATTTTTTATGATAGATGGGAATGCACAACAGAATTTTTAGAGATAGATGAGCAATTGATTAGGATTCATTTATCTACTAATATCAAAAGTGGGATGACAAAAAATAATGTAACTAAGATTATTAGTCATGGTAAAATATATTAGACCCATTATATGTAAGTAAGTGAAATAAATTGGATAATTCAAAATATTTTTTTATTATACAATCTGAAATTTTAATTTAATGGGAAATTGCAATGAGAAAATCCAATATTTATTATCGAAAAGCTTCAAGTTTTTTTATCATCATTTCTATGGTAGCTTTATTATTATCTGCTTGCGCACCTATTTATATTCCAAATCAAGTAAATGTACCATTACTCAATAAATCGGGTAATTTAAATTTTTCAGGAGCTGTTGCTACTTCCGGTGCCGAAGTTCAACTAGCTTATTCTCCATTTACTAATGTTGGATTAATGGCAAATGGTTCTTTTATGTGGGGAGATGAAGATCATAAGCATCAGTTCGTGGAATTAGGAGGAGGATACTATAAACCTTTAGGTACTTCCGGTGTTTTCGAAGTATATTCAGGAGTTGGTTATGGACATTCGGAAACTGATGATATTGATGGATTTGGTAATCCTATCGGAGGAGATTATTTAAGAGTGTTTGTACAACCATCATTAGGTGCCGATTTAGGTTTTTTTGAAGGTGCAATGTCAGTCAGAACTTGCTATGTGAATTTTCCAGATTATGGTTCGGAAATATTTTTTGAACCAGCATTGACAGCACGTGCAGGATTTGATAAAGTCAAATTTACAAGTCAATTTGGTATTTCTGTAGATTTATCTGGTAAAAATAATTTCGATTATATTCCTTGGATAATAAATTTTGGCGTAATATTTGAAATAAGATAGAGAATTAGAGCAGATTTTCATATCATATATATAGTAATCATTTGAATATTTCAGGCAAGAAACCTTAATAATAAATATAGATATTTCTTATAACTTATTATCCTTTAATGTATTACAATTCTTTTAATTTACTACTTTAAAAATTTTAAGATCTTTCTTGATTTTATTTTGAATTTTTGTTATTTTAGCACTCGTTAATTTCAAGTGCTAACAATAATTAAATAATTAAAGGAGAAAAAAAATGGCTGATTTCAAGATTAAACCGCTTGGTGATAGAGTAATCGTAAAACCAAGTGAAGTCGAAGAAAAAACTAAAGGTGGAATTATTCTACCTGATACTGCAAAGGAAAAACCAATTGAAGGTACTATTGTTGCTATTGGTGCTGGTAAAATTGGGGATGATGGAAAAATTGTTCCTATGCATGTAAAAGTCAAAGACAAAGTTTTATATGCTAAATATGCCGGAAATGAAATTCAGATTGATGGTGTTGAATATCTAATTATGCGTGAAAGTGATATCTATGGTATCCTTTCGTAATTTAGTCAATAATTAAATCGGAGGATAAAAAAATGTCTGCAAAATTAATTAAATTCAGTAGCGATGCACGAAAAGGTCTTCTGGAAGGAGTTGATAAATTAGCTAATACTGTAAAAGTCACTCTTGGCCCTAAAGGTAGAAATGTTTTAATTGATAAAAAATTTGGTGCTCCTACTGTTACGAAAGACGGTGTGACCGTTGCAAAAGAAATTGAATTAGAAAATGAAATTGAAAATATGGGTGCACAGATGGTAAGAGAAGTAGCTTCTAAAACTAGTGATGTAGCTGGTGATGGAACTACAACTGCTACCGTTTTAGCTCAAGCAATTTTCAGAGAAGGTTTGAAAAATGTTGTTGCTGGTGCAAATCCAATGGACTTAAAAAGAGGCATTGACTTTGCTGTTAAAAAAGTAGTCGAATATTTCAAATCAATCAGCAAAGAAGTTGAAGGAAGAGATCAGATAGCACAGGTTGGTACAATTTCAGCGAATAATGATAAGACAATTGGTACTCTAATTGCTGATGCTATGGAAAAAGTTGGTAAGGATGGTGTAATTACTGTTGAAGAAGCAAAAGGAACTGAAAC
>JAFGPR010000283.1 GCA_016936095.1 Ignavibacteriales bacterium
AAAAAACATTTTTATAATTACAATTATAATAAAAATTGCAAATATTTTTTTTAACATAATGCTATTTAAAGTTTTAACTAATCGAACACCAAAAGTAGCTCCTATAATGGCTCCTCCACCAAGTATAATACCGATAAAATAATTAACATAACCAATTTGATTAATTCCAACTCCATTTCCTTTTGCAATTAAAGCGAAAGTAATAGCACTACTTAACATTGTAAAGAAAACTACTAAAGCCGAAGTTCCCACAGCTCTTTTAATATCAAGTGAATAAAAATATACCAGTAAAGGGACAAAAATAACTCCACCTCCTAAACCACTGAATGAGGAAATAATGCCAACAATAAAACCAAAAAAAATTAAAAATAAATTACTTAACTTCTTCTCTGAGGATTTATTTTTATTCCCATTCTCAATAAACATTTTTAATGCTACCAATACTAATATTACTATCAAAACATATCTGAAAATACTCGGTTGAATTTTAATAACAAAAAAAGGAGTCAATACTGCAGTTACAACACTACCACTTGATAATAAAAAAGCTTTCTTAAAGTCAATATTCTTAATAATATAATGATTTACAAATGATGATAAAGAGGAAAGACTTCCAGCAAATAATGATGTCGCAATGGATACAAAAGGTATTATGTTATCATCAACACCTATGTAACTTAAATAAAAATAAATTGCTGGTACAAAAATTACTCCACCACCCACACCAAACATACCAGAAGAAATACCTGCAAGAATGCCAATTAATAATAAGAAAGTAACATCAAAAAACAATTATTCCACCCTTAAAATTTTATGATATAAGTTCTCATTGTTTATAATATTTAAAGCTGTTGTAAATTGTATGTCATATTTTAATCCTTCCGTAATCCTACCAACTCGTCCGAATTGTCTATATGCTAATTCCTTTTTTATTTCGATAATAACATCAGAACTGAACTTATCAAGCTCTTTCTCTTGCTGAATTTTTAATTCATCCAACAAATTTTGGATTTTTTCTTTTACTTTTTCGTTATAGTTCTCAATATTTGAAATAGTTGTCAATTCAGCTAACAATAATTCCGATTTAGAAGTATACTCAAATTTTTGATTTCTTATATATTCTTTAAATTTCTTAAACAACTCTTGGTCATTATTTATTTCGAAATTAAAATTTTGATTTTGATTCATATAGAAAGAAGCAAACCTAAAGAAAAATCCACGAGCAATTAATTCATTGATTTGATTGGATAATAAAACATTTGTAACAATTGTATCCGGTAGAATTCCACCTGCAGAATAAACAAGACGGTTATTTCTTGTATAAAACTCCTTCTTTAATAGTGTGTTTTGATTTATAAATACTTTATTATTACTTGAATAATCAATTTTCTGAATACATCTTCCACTGGGAGTAAGATACTTACCTGTTGTAATTTTCAAAGAGTGATTATATGGTAAAGTAATAATTGTCTGTACCAATCCCTTCCCGAAAGATTGTGTACCAAGTATAATTCCTCTATCGTTATCCTGAATTGCACCTGCAACAATTTCCGAAGCTGAAGCTGAACTGCCATCAATAAGAACAATTAAGTTTATATCTCCTACAATCGGTTCTTCATTTGCTTTATAAGTAATATTATTTTGTTCATCCCTTTGATTAACACTAACAATAACAAAATCTTTTTTAAGAAATTTATCAGATACATCAATAGCAGCATCTAATAAACCGCCTGGATTACCTCTTAAATCCAAAATAATTGATTTTATTTCTTTCTGTTTTTGCAATTCGATGATTGCTTTTTTAATTTCATCTCCAGCAGTCCTTGTGAACCCACTTAATTTCAAATAAACATTATTAGTGTTTTCGGGAATAAAACCATAATAAGTAAGATTTTTAACTTCGATTTGTTCTCTTACCAACACAAAATTCAAATCCTTTACTTCACCTTCCCTTTTCACAATGATAGTTACCTCAGTTCCCGGTTCACCTTTCAAGTATAACCCTAAATCATTAAAATTATCCTTTGAAATTATTGTTGAATCAATTTTAATTATCTCATCACCAATTTGAAGACCTTGCCGTTGCGCTGAATACCCTTCGAATAAATCAACAATAATTACCCTATCATTTCTTAATCCAACCGTTGCACCCACACCTCCATATTTACCTGTAGTAATTATTTCAATATCTGTAATTCTATCCTCTTCAATAAAATTTGTATATGGATCTAATGACAAAAGCATTTTTTTTAGACCAAATAGCATAAATTCTTCGGGATCTATTTCATCAACATAATTTAGAGAAATTTCCTTAAATGTCTTACCAAATATTTCTATACCCTTCGATATTTTCTGATATAGGTCATTTGTAAGTATTAAAAATCCGAAGAATACAAAGATTGAACCAATTAAAAAATATTTCTTCATATATTTCATTTTACATCAGATTTATTGAGAAAATTAAGATCTATTTTTTGCAGAATTATCAAAATTGCTTTATGATATATTGTAGCGTTGGTGGCGTAATATCAATCAATGTAATATTATCGGGAAGATTTGCTTTCGGAACTAATGTGCCTGAAGTATCATCAAGGGCATGAAAAAAACTAACATATACTTCAATATCTTGGGATTGTATATCACCAAGAACTTTTATCCCCCCTCTTAAAATAATCTTTACATTATTTGGAATAACAATTAAATCACGTCCTTTGGGAATATCAATAACTTTGACAGGAATATTATTAAATTCTTTATCCACAATTTTTTGGACTTCAATAGAGATAAGGCAAATATCTTTTGGAATGGTAATATTTTGAATTTTATTTAATTCCACGTGTTGTTCAACATTTTCACTAATATCATTAAGCACCAATTTCTTAGTTTCGACAAATTCAATTTTATCTAATAAATTCTCTGGTCCCTTAATAATAATTGAATCTGGATCAACCATTATATCACTGACTTGCCCAAAACCTGGGGTGTATTCAATTTCTACAATTGGTTTAATAGGTATCTTTTTACTCTTGATTTTTTCAATATTAAATTCAATTGATCGAGGTGAAATTTCGATTACACTCAGATTTGATGTTAACCACGGATTCTTATCAATTTGTTTAAGTAAAAAAACTGATTGTTTACCAATTTTACCCTCAAGTGAAATCACAAATTCTCTGAAGCCACCTAATGTCAGTTTGGCTAATTCCCAACCTTTCCCTTGTAAGCTAAGTGTTATTTCTTCTACTGATGGATTCGATACTACATAACCATTAGGAACATCTTTGAACACTATTGGAATCTTTACAGTTGTGTAATAATTATCCGTAAAAGAAATATAAAACCATAAAAAAATGGAAAAGAATGAAATTGATGTAATTGAAATTATTTTTCTTTTCATCACTAAAAAAAACTCCACTCGAAGTGGAGCTTGTTATAATTTATCTATTTCTAAAGCAATTTAAAGTAATCCAACAAAGTCGTCTTATCCGCTCTTGATATCTCTCTTCCCTTTATTGGAAAATTTTCGAAAGAACGTGCTAGTTTTCTTAATTCCGGAACACTTAAATTTTTATAATCCACATCTTCATCAAATAAATCTTTAGTAGTTTCAACTTTATTTTTTTGCTCAGTATTTAGAAATTCTTCTTCAGATGTTTCATCGGAAATAACAGGTTCTAATTTCTTCGAAAATATTTTTCCTTCTAACTGAGTTTTCTTTTTAGATTTTTCTGTTTTTTCTTCAACTGAAACTGATTTTATCTTTCCCTGCAAAATAATACTATCTAGTTGTTCATCTGGTCTAGGTATTATATGAACTGAAATTAATTGCCCTACTCTTTGAGCAGCTGCAGCGCCTGCATCTAAGGCTGACTTAACAGCGGCAACTTCACCCTCAATTTTAATCGTAATTAATCCTGCTGTAATTTTTTCTTTACCTATCAGTTTTACATTAGCAGTTTTCAGCATTGCATCGGCAGCTTCAATAGCACCGACCAATCCTTTTGTTTCTATTAATCCTAATGCAAGTTCCATAAAAGTTACAAATTATTTATTCTTTTTAGGAAGAATAAGTTCAACGTCATTGTGAGGACGTGGAATAACATGAACTGATACAAGTTCTCCAACTCTTTGTGCCGCTGCGGCACCAGCATCAGTTGCAGCTTTTACTGCGCCCACATCTCCTCTAACCATAACAGTTACATAACCGCCACCAATAGTTTCTTTACCAACGAGTTCTACTTTAGCAGCTTTTACCATCGCATCGGCAGCTTCAATAGCACCGACTAATCCTTTTGTTTCAATCATTCCAAGTGCTTCTAATGTCATAATAATGCTCCCAAATTTATTTTATATTTAGTTCTAAAATATACTTAAAAGTCAAAATTGTCAATCACAAAATAATAAAATAATAATTAAAATTTACAAAATTAATTTTTATTTAGCAGTAAATTTAATATAATCATTTAATATAATTGCCGCAGCATGCATATCCACTAAACCTTTATTTTGTCTCTTTTTTTTTGATGAAACACTCTCCAAGATATTTTGAGAGGCTAATTTAGAAGAATATATCTCATCATAATATTCTATAGGTAGCTTTAATGCTCCCTCTAAACATTTCTTTAGTTCTTCAATTCTAATCATTAAATCTGATTTAATATTATCATCCCTTGTGGGATATCCCAAAATTATTTTAGTAATTTGATATTCTTTAACAAGCTTTTCCAATTCTTTATAAAAATTTTTATTATTGACAAGTGTTTTTAATGGATATCCGAAAATATTAAGAGGGTCACTTATAGCAATTCCTATTCTTTTCATTCCATAATCTATTGCTAAATATCTTTCAGCTTGCAATTAACTTTCCTCTAATATTATTCACTTTGTGAAGTGTAACGATCAACAAAAAACACGTCTTTATGTTTTTTCAATCTCTCAATAATTCTATTCAAATGTTCAAGGTCAGTTACATAAAGAGCGATTGTTCCTTCAAAAATTGACTGTTCAGCTGATATGTTAATTGCTTTTATGTTTGTATCCTTGTACGAAGCAATACTATTTGATAAATCCTTTAAAACACCAGGTCGATCTTTACCTTTGATTTTTATTGCAGAAACGAATAAACTACCGTTAGATTTAGGCCATTGAACAGGAACAATTTTTTCGTTCCCTTTTTTTATCATATTTATTAAATTTATACAATCTTTGCGATGAATTTTTATTCCTTCCCCAATTGTAACATAACCAATAATAGGATCACCTGGAATTGGTTTACAACATTTAGCAAAATCATAAGCAATCCCTTTAAATTCACCATCAATTAAAACATCACCAGCGGTTGTTCTTGCAATCTTCGCGAAATCATCAAATTGCACTTCAGAAATTTCCGATTCTTCCGTTTTAGGTTTGATCAATAATTCATCGAGATTTATTTTATCCTGTGCTATAGCAATATAAAATTGACGTGCGTTATCGTATTTATTTTTTCTAAACATCTTTACAAATTCTTCATCGGTAACTACAGTTTTTAATTTTTTAATCTTCTTATCCCAAATCTCCTTTCCATCTTTGAGTAATCTTTCCTCTTCCTTATTTAAGAATCGCCTTATATGTGATTTCGCTTTGTGTGTCTTAACAAACTTCAACCAGCTCTTGTTTGGATGTTGATTTTTTGAACTAATAATTTCAACTTGGTCACCGCTATTCAATTTTATATCTAATGGGACAATTTTACCATTGACTTTGGCACCAAGGCAATGATAACCTACATCGCTATGAATTTCGTAAGCAAAATCAACTGGAGTCGAACCAAGGGGAAGACGTTTCAAATCTCCCTTCGGAGTAAATATATAAATTTCATCTGAGTATAGATTTAATTGAAAGCTATCAATTAATTCTTTACTAGCTTCATCCTTAGTGGAAGTATCAAAAACTTCTCTGATTCGATTCACCCAATCCTCTAATTCCTTATCCGCCCAGGAAATATCTTCTTTGTATTTCCAATGAGCCGCAACACCTTTCTCCGCAATTTCATGCATCTTTCTTGTTCTTATTTGTACTTCAACTAATTTACCGTCGGGTCCATAAACTGTGTTATGAATTGATTTGTAATTATTCTTTTTTGGAATGTTAATATAATCCTTAAATCTTTCTTGATTAGCTTTATATAATTCATTTATTACTCCAAGGACAGTATAACACATCTTTGGATCATCTTTTTCGAGTATTATCCTTACAGCAAATAAATCAAAAATTTCTTCAAATGGTTTATTCTGTCTGATCATTTTTCTGTAAATACTAAATATATGCTTTGGTCTTCCAGTAATTTCATAATCTTTTATTCCATATTGCTTAAGATGTTCAATGACAGGTTTAATAAATTTTTTAATGTATGCTTCCCTATCTTTTCTTGTAACAGCGAGTTTTCTTGCAATCTCATCAAATATTTCCCTGTTAAGAAATCTAAAAGCCAAATCCTCCAGTTCCCATTTAACTGCTGCTAATCCAAATCTATTTGCAAAAGGTGCATAAATTTCCATTGTTTCTTTAGCAATTCTTAACTGCTTATGAGGTTTAACAAATTCCAGAGTTCTCATATTATGTAATCGATCAGCGAATTTCACAATTATTACGCGGATATCTTTGACCATCGATAACAACATTTTCCTGTAGTTCTCTGCCTGAGTAATTTCATAACCCTGAAATGCACCACTTATTTTTGTTAGTCCTTCTATTATGTCTGCTATCTTTTCACTAAATTCTTTTTTTATTATATTTATACTGACACCAGCATCTTCGACAACATCATGTAATAAAGCACAAATCACAGTTGTATCATCAAGGGGCATAAGTTCGGTAATAATTTTTGCAACTTCGTAGGGGTGATGGAAATATGGTTCTCCTGAATCACGAAAACCTGTCTTATGAGCTTCATAACTTAAACGAAAAGCTTTTTTTACTAACTCCTCATTTACGCTTTGGAGGTTTTCTTTGCATAACTTAAGTAAGTCATTCAACATCGAATCATATTTTTCGCTTAAGGCTTTCATATAAAATTTTTATTTTTTTTACCTTTCTTTAAAATAAATTATCATAATTAAATAATCAATAATAAATTAGATAAATGTATTTTTCAATTGTCTAATATTTCATCTCTTAAATCTTCAACTTCATCTAATCTATCTTCTAACCTTTCCTTAACGTCTTTTTTTAATCCTTTAATAGATAATATCTCATTGCATAATTTTAACGCTTCTTCATTGTTGCCAAGTTCAAAATATTGTTTAGCAATTTTATGTTTAATTTCTATTTCAAAATATCTATTGTGATTTGGGATATTCATAATACTTTCTAATAGTGTGTAATAATATTCAATTGCTTTCTTTTTATTTACATCTTCATAAGCACGAGCTACACCCCAAAGGAACATTCGATTATTTGGATAATACTTTAAAGCATTTTCGGCTGCAGTAATCGCACTCTTAAAATTCTCTTTATCAATATAGATCCACATTAAGGAATTCTTTGCAAAGTATTTACTATAATTTGCATTTGCAGCACCAATTTTCAATTGTTTAATTCCAAGCAATCTGTCATTACTTACAAAAGGTATCCAATCAAAATATTTACTTTTCCAATAATTATAAGTTCCGATACCTACATAAGCTTCATAGAAATTAGTATCAATTTCTAAACATTTTTCATAATAATCAACTGAAGTGCCTGATCTCGAAAAAGCTGAGAGATAACTTCCAACTTCTGTTTTAAAAAACGAGTAGTATCCTTCCCCAACAGCTTTGAAATAATTATACCAAAGATTATTCTTATCCTTCTTTAGTAAATTATCACACATCTTTAATGCGTTATTCAATAGCTTCTCGACATAGTCTTCATTAATAATCTCAGCATAATCTTTTTGCTTAGTAACATATAATGCGGCTAGATAAATTTTACCAAGTGGAAGCTGAGGATATTCACTTTCTAATTTATTAAATATCTCTTCGGCCGAGCTATATTCTTGCTTTATTATTTTTTCAATTCCCGTTTTGATATATTGGTCAACTTTGGAATCGGGATAAACCTGAGCATCCATATTCTTAAAAAATAAAAAGAATATGAATGATGTAGCCAATAAAAAGAAAAACTTCATAATTATTCCTATATTAGTTTTGTAATATTTTTCTTCCTAAAATTTCCAAAATATTAATCATTGAGGATAATTTAGGTGTATAACTGAAATTCGTATTAGTTAATTTATTCGCACCGATATTATTCTTTATCATAAAAGAAATTAAATTACCCATTCCGATAACTTCCTCACCTCCAATAAACGAAGCTCCAAGAATTTTATATGTATCTTTCTGATAAATCATTTTTGCATAACACATCATTCTATGATTAAAATTTTTAGATTTATTATACACCGTGGCATCTTGTGTTTTATAATTATAACCATGATTAATAACTTCATTCTGATTAAGTCCAACTTTATTTATCGAATAATCAAATAAACTTAAAGAAACATTTTTTACTACTGATTGAATCGTTAAATTGTTCCCAGCAGCATTTGCTCCTGCAATATGTCCACAATCATGAGCAATAGTTGCAAATGGAAAATAATCTGGTCTATTTGTTACACAATTAATTAATTCCGTATTATCTCCTGCTGCAAAGATATTGGTATCTGATGTCCTTAATTTGTTATCTACTTTTAGTCCACCATACTTTCCAATATCTAATTTAGCTGAATGTGCTAACAAATTATTTGGTTCAAATCCAGTTGCAGTTAGCACCAAATCCGTGTGTAATAATTCTTGATTTAAAATTCTTATATTTTTTACATATCCATCTTTTGAATCAAATTGTAAATTTTCGATGTTTGGATAAAAATTTATTCCTTTTGTTGATAGCTTTTCAAAGATCATTTTACTTACTTCTTCATCAAAATCGAACAAAGGTAGATTCTTCTTTTCAATCAAATTAATAACATATCCTCTGCTAATTAAAGCTTCGACAACCTCAAGCCCAATATATCCTGCCCCAATTATTGTTATATTTTTTACAAAATTTTTTTCTAAGAAACTATTAATATCCAAAAAATTCTTTATGGTTTTAAGATAAAAAACATTCTTGATATTTTCAGTAATCAAACCATTTTTTTTTGAATTAGAACCTGTACACAAAACTAATTTATCGTATTTTTGAATATTTGAAGTATTGCTTTGATTATCATAATATAATATTTGTTTGTTTCTTCTATCAATTTCCTTTACTACTGTATTAGTTTTAACAAGAACTTTTTTTTCATCTAAAAATCTTTCGGGTGAATACATTATTAAATCGCTGTAATCCTTAATTTCACCAGATAATATATAAGGTAATTGACAAGATCCTGTTGAGATATACTCACCCGCTTCAAATAGTATTACATTTGAGTTTGGATTTGTACGCTTAGCTTTAGCAGCTGCACTTGGTCCAGCTACATTCCCACCAATAACTATAATATCTTGAGAATTCAACATCATATAAGAATTACTTTCAAAAACAACTTATTTGATTATTTGAATAAAATATGTGAATGAAACTTCTGAAAAATTAATTGACATTGATAAAAATTTTAAATATCATTGTAGTCAAAAAGATAAGGGAAAAAAATGCGAAGCAACA
>JAFGPR010000284.1 GCA_016936095.1 Ignavibacteriales bacterium
CACTAATTATCGTTATTGATGATGATCCCGATATCATCGAAGCGAGTAGTCTTATCCTAAAGTCAAAAAACTATGATGTTATTTCTGCGACTAATGCTGATGATGGCTACAAACTTGTAACAGAAAAAAAACCTGACCTGATTATTCTTGATGTAATGATGGACGAACCTGATGATGGTTTTTTCCTTGCACAAAAATTCAGACGAGAAGGAATTAAAACACCTATCCTTATGTATACATCTGTATCGAAAGCACTTGGCTTTCAGTTCGGTTCGAGTGAGATGGTTCCTGTCGAAGATTTTGTTGAAAAGCCAATCACTCCCAATGAATTAATTACTAAAGTCGAAAAATTATTAAAAAAGAATTAAGGGGTGCAGAAAAATGTTAATATCCGAAAAACAGGCATTAACCGAAAGAGTGGGAATGCTCGTGCAAAAGTACGGCAACAGTCGTTCTGCCCTCATTCCTATTCTGCAAGATATACAACATAATTTTAAGTATATCACAGATTTTGAGCAGCAAGAAGTTGCTCGGTTATTAGATATTCATCCTGTCGAAGTTTATAGTGTTATTTCTTTTTATTCATTTTTAAGCTCAAAGCAAAGAGGTAAAAATATTGTTAGATTATGTCAATCAATTTCTTGCGAATTAGAAGGAAAAGAAAAAGTTGCGAAGGCAATCGAAAGAGAATTGGGAATCAAATTTGGTGAAACGACAAAGGATAAGAAATTTACACTTGAATATACGAATTGCATGGGTATGTGCGATCAAAGTCCAGCTATGATGGTAAACGAAAAAGTATACTCTAAACTTACTCCTGAAAAAGCAGTTCAGATTTTAAAGGAGGTGAAATGATGGAAAACAAAATAGAAAGAAAAGGACAAGTACTCTTCTCCGGATATAAATACGGTGAAGGAATTAAAAAAGCATTAAAATTATCTCGTGAAGATATATTATTTGAATTGAAAGAATCAAAATTACGAGGTAGAGGCGGTGCTGGATTTCCAACATCTACTAAGTGGATGTTGACAGCAGCTACTATCGATCCTGACAAATATTTAATTTGCAATGCAGATGAAGGTGAACCAGGTACTTTCAAAGATAGGGTCCTGTTATTAGAATATCCTGCAATGGTTTTTGATGGTATGGTTATTGGTGCCTATACAATAGGTGCAAAATTTGGGATTGTATATTTACGCGGCGAATACAAATATATGTTGCCAGATTTAGAGGCACACCTCGAAAAAATGAGAAAGGATAATTATTTAGGGGAAAAAATACTTGGAAAGGATGGTTTCGATTTTGATATAGAAATACGTCTCGGTTCTGGTGCTTATGTTTGTGGTGAAGAAACTGCGTTAATTGAATCTTTGGAAGGAAGTAGAGGCGAAGCAAGAAACAGACCTCCATTTCCAGTTAACCGCGGTTATATGGGTAAACCAAGCTCAGTTAACAATGTTGAAACATTTGCAAATATTCCATTTATAGTATTAAAAGGTGGTAAATGGTACAATAAATTAGGAACCGAAAAATCTACTGGTACAAAATTATTTTCTGTATCTGGCGATTGCGAAAAACCAGGTGTTTATGAATTACCTTGGGGAACAAAGGTATCTGAATTACTTGAAATTGTTGGAGCTAAGAATACTAAAGCCGTTCAAGTTGGTGGTGCTTCAGGAATTTGTATTCCCAAATCTCAATTTGATAGGATGTTAGCTTACGAAGATCTTGCTACTGGGGGTTCTGTTAAAATATTCAATGAAAATAGAAATATGTTGGAAGTGTTAAAGAATTTTATGGAATTTTTTGTTGAAGAATCTTGTGGGCAATGTGTTCCTTGTAGGATTGGAAATGTAAAGTTACTTGAAGGGACAAAAATGTTGCTGAAAGGTGAATTTACTTTCGAGTATATTAATAAACTTAAAGAATTAGGTCGAACAATGAAAATTGCATCTAAATGCGGTCTGGGGCAATCAAGTCCCAATCCATTTTTATCGATTTTGGAAAATTTTAAAGATGAAGTATTTAATCAGGGTTGGAGGAATAATGGAAGATAAAAATAAAAATCGTGTTCCACTAGGACAAAAACCTCATATAGTTGAAAAACCAAAAGATCCAAGTGCTATCGGTGGTTCAATTACTGTTGAAATAAATGAAAAGAAAGTAACTGTACCAATGGGTACAACTATACTTGAAGCATGCAGAGAAAATCAAATTCATATTCCTACATTATGCTATCACGACGACCTTTGTTTTGCAGGTGTATGTAGATTATGTGTCGTTGAAGTAGAAGGAATGCCTACCTTAGCAGCTTCATGTTCATATCCTATTACTGCTCCAATCAAAATAAAAACATCAACTCCAAAAGTAAGAAGAGCAAGAAAACATGTAATAGATTTAATGTTAAGCGAACATTATGGTGAATGTTATTCTTGTATAAGAAATAACAATTGTGAATTACAAGCCCTTGCAAAAGAATATGGTGTTACTGATTATACTTTTGGCCATATTGAAAAAAAGAGATATGAAATTGATGATTCTTCTTTCTCGATTATAAGAGATTTAGATAAATGTGTTCTTTGTAAACGATGTGTTAGAACGTGTATTGATTTACAGGAAGTCGGTGTACTCGAAGCAATTGGTCGTGGTCATGAAACACATATTGGAACATTTTTAGATAAACAACTTGCCGATGTTATTTGTATAAACTGTGGTCAATGTATTAATAGATGTCCAACTGGTGCATTACATGAAAAAGAAATAACACAAGATATTTGGTCAGCAATTGATGATCCAACAAAGCACGTTGTTATTCAGACTGCACCTTCTCCAAGAGCTGCTATTGGTGAGGAATTTGGATTAGAACCGGGTCATTCGATGACATTTAAGATGAACACTGCACTGAAGAGAATTGGTTTTGATGCCGTTTTCGATACTAACTTTACAGCAGATTTGACGATCATTGAAGAAGGTACAGAACTTTTATTGAGACTTTATAAAGCACTTGTTAACAAAGACGAGAGTGTAAAATTACCTCAATTTACATCGTGTTCACCAGGATGGGTAAAATATTTAGAACATTTTTATCCTGAGTATGTAGGACATTTAAGTTCTGCAAAATCTCCTCAGCAAATGTTTGGTGCATTATTAAAAACATATTATGCTAAGAAACTAAAACTTGATCCATCAAAAATTGTTAGTTGTGCAGTTATGCCTTGCTCTGCAAAGAAATTTGAATGCAATAGACCAGAAATGAATGATTCGGGTTATCAGGATGTTGATTATGGCTTAACAACTCGTGAATTAGCAAAAATGATAAAAGAAGCAGGTATTCATTTACCAGAAATGCCTGATTCTCACTTCGATAATCCTTTCGGCGATGCCTCCGGTGCTGGATTAATTTTCGGTGTTACAGGTGGCGTAATGGAAGCCGCAATTAGATCCGTAATCGAATTTATTACGGGTGACAAAGCGGAAGAAGTATTTGACGGTATGAATGTTATGCCTGTTAGAGGATTCGAGGGTATTAAATATGCTGAAATCAAAATTGACCACGTTGGTCCAGTTCCTGATTTAATTAAACATCTTGTTCCAAATTGGGATTGGGTAAAAGGAGCGACTTTAAAAGTTGCTGTTGTTCACGGAACTGCTAATGCCAAGAAAGTAATGGATGATATAAAAGCAGGTGGAAAATTCAGTCAGTGTCACTTTATTGAATTTATGGCTTGTCCTGGTGGTTGTCTTGGTGGCGGTGGTCAACCAATTCCAACAAACGAAGAGATCCGTAAGAAACGAGCTGAAGCAATTTACGCTGAAGATGCTGGTCTTGAATTGAGAAAATCTCATGAAAATCCACATATTATCCAAACTTACAAAGAATTCTTAACTGATGGACCTTGTGGACATACGGCACATAAATTACTTCATACTCATTATACAGTTCGCGGTAAATACATAGCTTAACGCTTTAAAAATAAAAAGCCGAGTGATAATAACTCGGCTTTTTTATTTATAACCTTTTTCAAATCAATAATAATACCAAATTGTTCTGTAATCCCGCATATTTTCACCACGTGATGCTAATTCTTCAAGATATTTATAAATCGGAACATCAACATAATTAAATGGGGGAGTTGGCGTAATATTTTTTTCCCAAGGATGAAATTCATATACTCTTGAACCATCAGGAAGTATCATTACAACCCTATGATCCTGCCATGCTCTTAAATGGTTTTTACCTAACTTGGGAACATTGAACACAGGTTCGTCTGTTCTATCAAGACCAGGAAGCTGTCTTGCCTCTTCTTTGACTTCTTGAAGTATTCTTGCAATGGGGACTTTGAATCTTTGCATTTCTTCTTTACCTTTCATATTAAAGTTATAGTATGGGTCAACGCCTATCATTCTTAAATCTTTTCGTAGTTTTGCTGTTTCAAATTTTCTAGAATTTTCAATAGTAAATACTTGTTGATTGTAGATGCTTATTCCACTTCTTTTTATCTTATTTGTGAGTTCACATACTTCTGGTGTTACCTCATAGGAATGTTCAAAATGAGTAACAATGGTAACCTCGCGTTTTCCACATTTATTGTATTTTGAAATATTTTCAATTAACGAATCGCTAAATCTCATTGGTAATACTACAGGTGTTCTTGTACCTATTCTAATTCGATATATAAAAGGTAATTTAGAAAATCTATCTATAATATCTAATAATTTTTCATCACTTAGAATTAGTGGATCACCACCCGTAATCAAAACATCTCCAATGCTTGGGTGTCTTGTAAACCATTCGATTGCATTATTTAATGCTTCCTCTGTTGCTAATGCTTTGGTTTCTGTGACTGGATCAATTTCCCAATTTCTTTGACAGTAAACACATATTTGAGCACAACTATTATATGGTTTAATAATTGCAATTCCTGGATATCTTCTCGTTACCAATTCTATTGGAGAAGTATCATGTTCTCCCATGAAGTCGAATAAGATTTTTCTTTCTTTAGTGTATTTAATCATTTTTTCTACATATTCCAAAGAGGGAATGACTTGTGCCCTTATCGCATGATCATAACCAATTGATAAATTTCTATCCATTAGACTTAAGTAATACGGTGTAATTCCAAATGGTATCTTATGTCTTTCTGCGAGTTGAATTGCTTGTTTCTGATTTGCTGTTAGTTCAATCAATTTAACTAAAGGTTCTGATGAATGAATTACATTTCTTAGTTGCCATTTATAATCATTCCATTGAGTCAAATCTGCATTAAAATATTTAAGTATTCGACGTTTATTTTCTTCTCGCCATCCTTTAACATCTTTGTCTAGTCCACTTGGATATTTTTTGAAATATTTTCTCATTGAAGCTCCAAGTTCATCTAATCGTTTTGTCCTTTCATTTGCGGCTTCTCTTCCTGATAATGTTAGATATAAAGGAATACCTTTCTTTGCCTCTTCGGACTCATAATAAATATTTGATTTACCGGCTATACCTTTGAAAAGATTAATGAACTCAAGCAGGAAACCTACAGAAATTTCTTTTATAATAGTTTTCTTTTTACCTCTTGCAAGTTTCCAGAGGTAGTCTAAAGCGGATGTCTTAGTCCTTTTTTCGTTAATCGGACCAATAACACTTCTAAATGTTCGAATACATTCTCGAACAACAGATTTTTCAAGGATGTGTAAATCGTTATCTAAAGCAAATACCTTTATTTCTTCTTTATTAACATAATCATAAAGTTTTTCCCTTGATTTCTCGAGGGTTGTAGAACTTTTTAATATTTTATAAATTTCAGGATTAGCGTGCCATAATCGTTGGAGGTAAGTGTCTAAATCAGCAGTAAATTGAGGTTTTAAATAATCAAGAGAGTCAGAGAAAACATCATCAATGATTTTTAATTTCTCAATTTCAGGGGGAGTTGTGAGTGGCTTTTTTAATATGTTAGTCTTCATCGCTTCCTCCTAAAGTTTTTATGTTATTTTTTTTATAATATAATAAAATAATAGGAATTATACAAAGTTTTTCAATAATGAAATTTTGAAATGTGATATAAAAATTATTATTTCATTTATTTTTTTTAAAAATTAACATTATGAATGTATAGAATGCTTTGAAAGACTAAGTTTCTGTCATACTGAAACCCGATTTATCGGGTTGAAGTATCTCATTTATAATGAAAAATAAGATATTTCTCCCGACTTTGTCGGAATCAATATGACATAAAGATATTGTTCAAATCCATTCATAAATTAAGAAGCATCAAAAAGTTATACTAATATTTTTATTGGTATTATTTTTGAACATTGGAATTATTTATTTGGAGGAGAAAATGAAAGTTTTAAAGTTGATTCAAGTATTTTTCTTTATATTTTTATTTAGTAAATGCTCCTTTAATCAAATTGATTATGTTGGAACACAGTTTAATTCCACCAAATCTGTAAAAGTAATAATGGATGAAAAATACATACCCGAAGATGCAATATATATTGGTGAGATTACTGGTCGAATGCCGAATTGGTTATTTGCTTCATCCGAAGATCTGCAAACAGAAATGATTGAAAAAGCACAATAAAAAGGTGCTGATTTTATTGTCTTTGAACCTTTGGAATATTATCGAGATAATCCTATATATGTAACATAGATTAAAAAAGATAAGTCAAGAAAAACAGTAAAGCAAGGGATGCGGGAAAATGAATATAAATTACTGAAAGCTAGACTATTTAAGATGAATGATGAATAATCGGATTATTTTAATACTTAAATTTACTCATTAACAAATTCTAGGTAGCAACTCTCCACTAAACATATCAAGTATTCGGCTACTACCATATTCATTTTTTATTATTACCTTTCCATTTTCACAATCCTTAACTTCACCAATTAAGCAAGCTGATTTTGAGAGTTCAAATCTTTGTAATATTTGAATTGTTTTATCTGTTTGATGTTTTGGAATGAAAATGACAAAACGACCTTCATTTGCAATGTGAAGAGGTTCAAAACCAAGTAATTCGCAAAGTGATGATACAGCATTAGAAACCGGTATTTTTTCTGATAAGATATCAAATCTCTTTATCGATTTAATAGATAATTCAACTAGAGCACTTGCTAATCCTCCTCTTGTTAAATCTCTCATACAATGGATTTCTATTCCTGAATTTAATAACTCATTTACAATAGAATTTAATGGTGCTAAATCACTTTTAAGCTCAGTTTCGAATTCCAAATTTTCTCGACTTGATAAAACCGATATTCCATGCCTCCCAATATCTCCCGATAGAATTATATTATCTCCAACTTTAATTGATGTTGGCTTGATCTCTAAATTATTCTCAATTATGCCTATTCCCGTTGTATTGATAAATAATTCATCACCATCTTTAATTCTGTTTATTACTTTAGTGTCACCCGTAACAATTCTAATTCCTGTTTCATCTGCCGCGTTTTTTATAGATTTAATTATTTGCCATAAAGTTTCGGTTCTAAATCCCTCTTCAATAATTAATGATAAAGAAATATATTTTGGAATTGCACCGCACATTGATAAATCATTAACAGTCCCATAAACAGCTAATTTTCCGATGTCACCTCCTCTGAAGAAGAGAGGTTTTATTGTATAAGAATCTGTTGTAAATGCCA
>JAFGPR010000285.1 GCA_016936095.1 Ignavibacteriales bacterium
GAAATATCTGCAATTTCATCAAGGAAAAAAGTTCCTTCGTTTGCAATTTCAAAAAGCCCTTTCTTATCTGTGTTTGCACCAGTAAATGCCCCCCGCTTATATCCAAAAAGTTCACTTTCTAATAAACTATCAGGAATAGAACCGCAAAACTGCGCAATGAAAGGTTTTGTGTTCCGATTGCTTAATTTATGGATAGCGTTTGCGACTAATTCCTTACCCACACCACTTTCACCCGTAATTAAAACTGTTGCATCTGTTTTAGCAACTTTATGTATCATTCGTGATAAATCTTTTGTTTTTTGACTTACACCAACTATTTCTGGTATCTCATCAATTGCACCAAGTCTGTTTGATAAAATTTCATATTCATCTTTCAAATTTTGAATTTGAATAATTTTATTCAATGCAAGTGAAATAAGTGAACCAAAAAACTCAAGAAAAAACAAATTATCTTCCGTGAAATTAATTCTATTCTTATGACTATCAACTAAAATCACACCCCATAAATTTTCACTTTGAAAAATTGGGACTCCAAGTATTGACTTAATCTGATGTATTTGGATACTTTCATATTGTGAAAAATGTGGGTCGCTTTGTATATCGTGATGAAGAAGTGGTTTTTTACTTTTAACAATTTCTCTCAATATGCCAGAGGAAAATAAATGTAGATCAGAAATTGTTTCCTTTTTAAGATTTCTTGCCGAGATTATTGTGAAGTCATTTTCATCTATTAAGTATTTTACGAAGATAGCGCGTTCAACTTGTAAAAATTTAATGATCCAATCCAGCGACTTTTCAACAACTGAAGAGATATCTTCTGCCAAATTAAGATTTTTACTTACTTCGAAAAGAATTTCCATTTGTTCTTTGGTAAGATTATTCATATTCAATTGTTTTATATTCAAAACTTACCTCTATTTATTGCACTTTAAATGTTGCTGGTTTTGACTGTGATAAATTTCCAAATTCATCAACACACCACAAAACCCAGAAATATTCTCCGTCCTCTAGTGATTTATTAGATTGATACTGTATTTCATTAGTTGAGATATTATCTACTGTATGTATAAGTTCGGGATTTACTTCATTGGTATAAATTTCTAATTTGTAATGGAATTGAAATCCTGGTTGAAATCGGGTCCATTTAAAAAGCTGTAACGAATCAACAATTTGATTATTTATCGGTTCTCGTAACTCAATTACCTGATATATAATTCTTTTAATACTAGTTTGCCCAATAACAAACCTTCTTAAAAATAAATCTTTAGCTTCAATTAAAAAATCTTTGCCAATTAAATCACCAACAAATGTTATTCCTATCTCATTAAAATTAAAAGTGGCTTCATATTGATTAAGTGAAGAATTAAAATTAAGAAACCTCGAAAATTTTAATTTATTATTTGATAAAAATATTGAATCAACATCTCCCTCATCATCATTGATTTTCAGTTTTATTCCAAATTTATAATTTTGTTGATCTGGATATTTATTAATTGTAATACTATAAAAAGATAAATCTAAAATAGTCTGTATCGAATTTAAATTGACTTGTAAATATTTTGATTTTTCGTTATTCCATTCAATGTATAAAGAATCTGGGAAATACCCTTCTTTATTAAAATAAATCCAACTATTGCTCAAGGAAACACCTTCAATTTTGAAATTACCATTGTTATCAGAATATGTATGCAAGTTACCATTTTGAAAATATATTGATGTATTAGTCAGTGGGGATACGGGTAATTTTGTAGTAAGAACTCGTCCCTGAATATTATAAATTTTATTATCTGAATTATTTGGATCAAATAAATTATCTCTTGGTGCATCACAAGAAAAAATCAAAAATATAATAATAAAAAAAAATATTATTTCACCAATTAGGATTTCATTAAAACACTTCATATGTTAGTTATATGTTTAATATGTTTCTATACAAAAAGGGCTTGTAGCCCCTTTTCAAGAATTCTTCCGTAATTGTTAAATTTTATAAAGAAAAAAAATACTTGTTTAAAATAGCAAAACTATTCCAAAAATTAAAATATTTGAATTTAATAATTTAGCAAAATATTCTACGATTATTTACCTCAAACAAATCATCTTTTTAACCTCTATATATATCCCTGATTCTATCCTATAAAAATAAATACCACTTGAAAGATGACTTGCATTAAATTCTATTGAATGTAAACCAGCATTCATTTGTTCATTCTTTAATAAAGCTACTTGCTCGCCAAGTATATTATAAACTGATAATTTAACAATGCTTGCCTCTGGTAGTGAAAATTTTATCGTTGTACTTGGATTAAATGGATTTGGATAATTTTGAAACAATTTAAATTCTTTGACTTGTTCAACTGAATTTTCAATCTTTGAACCGACATTTCTTGTGATAAAATATGATGGCGAAATTTCAACAATTTTATTATCTCTATAACCAATACCTTTAAATTTATATTTTCCGTCAATTTGTAAATTTATTCTAATTGAATCACCTAAATCTTCTATGAACAGCGTATCGCTTTCTGATTTGAAAGCTATTGAATCAATATTACTTTGACTCAGGAAAATATCATTTTTCGAAAATGTAATAAAATTTTGATAAATAGTTGTTGATATTAAATCACTTGTAGCCCATGCAATATAAGAAGGATTTGTGTACATGTTATTATCAATCCAATTAATTCTTTCTGAAATCCAATTCTTCAAATAATTTATTTCTTCTTGGTAAGTATTACCAACGAAATAATTAGGCCAAACCCATTGGCTTAAAATTGGCCATCTCTGAAAATTTCTCTCTATTGCATCGTAATATTGAAACGTAACGGAATCGATGTAACTAAAAATATAAGAGGTGTCAATTACTCCTCGTCTTAATTCATTCCATCGAAAAGAAAATTTATTTTTCATATAATCATAAGCAAAAATCTTTTTATACCAAAAGGGTGGAAAAAATACTTCCCAACTTTCAAAATTATTAAAATTTATTTGCCAGTCTGTAGTTGTCCATCCTTGATAATAGTTGCAATTACCAAACGCGATATTAAAATCCCATATAGGCCCAAAACAAAGCAATGAATCTATATCATTTCTGTCTTTATATAAAAATGTACTCAATCTATAAGCATCAATATTTTTCGTAAATTCATTCAGCAACACAAAATCAATAAACGAACTGATATCAATTATATCAAGAAATTCTGAGAAGGAATCATTTATCTGATTGCTAAAGATTCCATTTTCAAAATTGCAAACAAAATTTTGTATATAGTTTTTCTGCTGAATAATTATATCTTCTTGTTTAGGATAATGATATTGATAATAAATTGAATAATTAAAAGGTTGCTCAGATACAAAATTTGAATACCATCCATCTGTCTCACTTCCTTCGGTCTTATCTAATTTAAAAATATACCCACCAGTTAGCTTGTATCCACTACTATCCTGCGGTTCAAGTTTTTTTATATCAACTCGGTTTTTATCTCTTTTAATTTTTTCCAAAAGGACATAAACTCCTTTATAATCATCATTTATAATCACTTCACAAAATTTTGAACGACTTGCATATCTACCAATTTCGTTTGATAATTTATAGATTATAACATTTCGTAAAAGAGTTTTATCACCATAAGGTCCATTTAAAATCCAATCTGATTCGCTTGGTAGTCCAAGTAATGATACACTTGAATCTTCGTCGGAAATATTACGAGTCTCTACTCCATATTGCTTCTTAGGATATAAAGTCATTGAGGTTGAGCCACGAAGCTCGATGCCGATTTCTCCGATATAATTATAACAAGTATCTGTCAGCTTAAAGTAAGTTTTATTTTCATCATAAATGATTTTCATATCAGCGGTAATTTTTGGTTCGTCAATTATTTCTTGCCCATGAGTATTTATAATTATAATTGGTAAATTTGTTGAATCAATTATTTGAGAAAAACAAATATTGTTAAAAATTATTGGTAAAATGATTAGTATAATAAATTTATTGTTTTTCATGTTTATATTTCTTGTAACTTTTTCTAAAATTATATTTTGCGTTTATCTAATATACGAGACACAAAAATATTACGATTTTATTTAATACAAATATCTCTTAATTTTTTTTGTTGGTGTCTTTTCAAACTCTTGTGGATATATTTCAATCTGTATAATTTTAGAATAACTCGGTAACATTTCATTAACAACTTTCAAATTTTCTTCCATTTTATTTTTCAATTCATCTTCACCAATTTTTTCCGCATCAACTGCTTCAAAGTCTGGATATACTAACGCAACTAATTTTCCCCCTCTGTCAATCACAAGTGATTCGCTAATGAATTTCATATTGTTTAATCGTGATTCGATTTCTTCGGGATAAATATTTTGTCCCGATGAACTAAGTAACATGTCCTTACATCTTCCTTTTAAGTAAATAAAACCATCTTTGTCAATCAGACCAAGATCACCTGTATGCAACCAGCCATCTCTATCAATTGCTTTATTTGTTGCTTCGACATTTTTGTAATACCCTTCCATAACATTCTCACCACGAACCCATATTTCTCCTACAACATTTTGTGGATTTTGACTATCAACACGAATTTCTAAAGTATCAACAACCTGACCAACTGAATATGGTTTGTTCACTTTACATCCAGCGTAACTAATCAATGGACCACACTCAGTCATTCCATATCCATTCGTAAATGGAAAATTTATCTTACGGAAAAAATTCTCAACTTCGTGATTTAAAGCTGCACCACCAATTACAACTTCGTGAAAGTTATTACCGAATGCACCCATAAGTTTAGCACGGATTTTATCATGAACTTTTTTCGACAAAAGTGGTAATTTCATAAAAATTTTAATTGAGGTTTTAGAAATAACTGGAAGAATCTGTTTTTTATATATCTTTTCAATTACAAGAGGTACAGAAAGTATTAACTGTGGCCTGACCTCTTGAAATGCTTTAACTATAATTTTGGGTGAAGGAATTTTTTCTAAAAAAGTAATATGACAACCTTTTGAGATTGGAAAAAGAAATTCGAACGCACAACCATAACAATGAGCAAGCGGCATAAAAGAAACAATTTTATCCCCCGCTTTCAGAGGCATATTCCTTTGTGCATAACGAATATTTGCAGAAATGGAATTATGTTTCAGCATAACTCCCTTTGAAAAGCCTGTTGTTCCAGATGTGTAGACTATCGTTGCTAAATCATCATTACTAATTTCTTTTATCTTAAAATTATTCTTTGTTAATCCGTTATTATATTTTGTTAAATAATCCTTTTTAACTTTTTCAAGAAAATCAATTTTCAAATTTTTCTTAGAATATATAATTGAGCAATCTTCAATCTTAAATATTGCATCGAGATTTGGCATCTTTACTTCATCAAGATTTTCAAAAATTGAGTTTGCTGCAAAAAGTAATTTCGTATCCGAATGATTAACTATATGCTGAACATCGTCTGCTTTGAAATCTGATAAAATTGGGACTATGACTGCTCCATAAGAAATGGTGGCTAAATAAACTATTGCCCAGTTGACCGAGTTCTTACCAATTACAGCAATTTTATCATTCTTTTTAATATTAAATTTTTCAAAAATGCTGTGTAACCACAATATTTTATCTGCTAATTGCCCATAGTTTAAAGTTTCACCTTCATAGTTTGAAATTGCTGGTGAATCCCAATTATTTTTAATACTAACCTCTAAATCCGTCAAAAATTTTTCTTGTATCATTTTTGAACCTTAAAATTAACTTAAAAATTGAAATAAAAAGAATTTTGAAAATTTATTTATTATATTTCAATAGTAACTTATTAAATTATTTAAATATATTCAAACTTTTCATAGTTGAATTAATGATAAATTATTTTTACTTTAGATTAGCAAATAATAAAAACTTATGTTAACATTATTTTCAATTATAATATTATCGTATTTAGTAGGTTCAATCCCAACTGGTTTAATTATAGGAAAAGCGGTTAAAGGAATTGACATTCGTAATTTTGGTAGTAGTAGTACTGGTGGAACGAATGTATCCCGTCTGCTTGGTTGGAAATTTGGCCTTCTGGTAATAATTTTAGATGCTATAAAGGGAGCTATTGCAGTAATTTTTATTGCACGACTCTATTATCTGGGTTCAATGCCTTTTGAAAATCCCACTCCTTTTGATGATTTCACATTTGTTCAGATAATCGCTGGTATGTCAGCTGTCATTGGCCACATCTGGACAATCTTCGCTCAATTTCGCGGTGGAAAGGGTATTGCAACGGTTCTTGGATTTTTAGTTTCATTAATCACTATTGAAGCACTTTTTGCTTTTGGAATTTTTTTATTAGTTGTTACAATCTCTAGGTATGTATCTCTCGGTTCAATTATTGCAGCTATTTCTGTCCCTATTATTTTGGTTATTCGTGCAACTGTTTTTCATATTGAGATACCTGGATATAACATTATCCTTCCCTTTGTCATTTTTGTTGCTGTTTTAGTAATTTACACTCATCGAAAAAATATTGATAGATTATTTAGCGGAAAAGAAAAAAGGTTTTCATTTAAGAAAAAAATAAAAATTACTTAATGCAAATATCCATCCTTGGTGCAGGAGGTTGGGGTACATCCCTTGCCATTTTACTATATTCAAATGGTCATAGAGTAACACTCTGGGAATATGATCGACATTATGCAAAAGTTTTAGCAAGAACACGAAAAAATAAATTATACCTACCCAATATAAAAATCCCAAAAGATATTTTAATTACTCATTCACTCAGCGAAGCAGTAACAAAACAGGATATGCTTGTTATTGCAATACCAACTCAATATGTTCGCGGAGTGATAACCAAACTAAGAAAAATTAACTTTACTGATACAATTTTTGTGAGCGTATCAAAAGGCATTGAGAATAAAACTCTCTTAACTGTTTCGCAAATTATTAAAAATGTATTAAAAATTCCTGATGAAAAAATCGGAGTTTTATCTGGACCCAGTCACGCCGAGGAAGTATGCAAGTCTATGCCTACGGCAGTTGTTTCAGCTTCTTCAAACGAAATTACATCAAAGCAAATTCAAGTCGCATTCAATAACTCATATTTCCGTGTATATTCTTCAACAGACATTCTTGGAGTTGAATTAGGTGCTGCTTTGAAAAATGTAATTGCTATTGGAACAGGAATAATGGATGGGGCACGACTCGGCGATAATACCAAAGCTGCATTAATGACCCGTGGAATTACTGAGATTGCCCGAATTGGTGTTTCACTTGGTGCAAGAATGGAAACTTTTTTTGGATTGTCTGGCATCGGCGATTTGATTGTTACTTGTATGAGCAAACACAGCAGAAATAGATATGTTGGCGAACAAATAGGTAAAGGACGAAAACTCAAAAATATTTTGAATGGGATGGATATGGTTGCTGAAGGGGTTGAAACCTGCCGATCAGCTTATCAATTAATAAAAAGATATGATATTACTGCCCCAATAATAGAGGCAGGATACAAAATACTATTTCAGGAAAAAGATCCTGTTAAAACTACATACGCTTTGATGACTCGCGATATCAAACCAGAATATGATCCGGAACTTTTTAAGAGTATTGAATAAAATAAATCTAAATATGAAAGACGAATTAGGCAACAATAATGAGTACAATCAAAATCAAAAAAGGATTAGACGTTCCAATCAATGGCACACCAGAAAAAATTATCACTGAAAAAAATGTTACAAAAGTCGCCCTAATAGCAGATGACTATGTGGGTGTAAAACCGAAATTTTATGTAAACGAAGGTGACAATGTTAAACTTGGTGATATTCTTTTTGAATGCAAACCATTTCCAGATGTAAAATATACTTCGCCAGGGGCAGGTGAAGTAATAGCAATTAACAGAGGTGAAAAAAGGATATTTGAATCAATCGTTATTAAATTAAACGGCAATGCTCAAAAAACATTTTCAAAATTTTCTGAATTTGAAATTGAGAAATTAGATCCTGAAAAAATCAAATCGCAGCTTCTTGAGTCAGGTGTGTGGACTAGTTTAAGAGTAAGACCTTTTAGCAAAGTAGCTAAACCTAATGTTTCACCACATTCAATTTTTATTACTGCAATCGATACAGAACCACTTGCTCCTAATTTACAAATCATCTTAGATGGAAATGAAAAAGCGTTTGAAATCGGAGTTAAAATATTATCTAAACTTACTGAAGGGAAAATCTTTATTTGTAAATCACCAGATTTAAAAATTCCTATTTCGGAAAATGATAAAATTTCCCTTACTGATTTTATTGGTCCACATCCTGCGGGATTAGTGGGAACTCACATTCATTTTTTAGATCCGGTTAATAAAGAAAAATTTGTTTGGCACATTAATTTGCAAGACGCAATTGCTGTAGGTAAATTATTCCTGGATGGAATAATTTTTACTGATAAAATAATTTCATTAGCAGGTCCCTCTGTAAAGCAACCTAGGTTAATCAAAACACGAGTTGGTGCCTGCTTAAATGAATTAGTTAAGGATGAATTAACCGAAGAAGAAAATCGTGTAATTTCCGGCTCTGTCCTCTCAGGCAGAAAAGAAGATGAAGTAAAAGGGTTTTTGGGAAGGTATCATCAACAGGTATCAGCCATTTCTGAAGATAAGAGTAAAAGATTCTTTGGCTGGGTCAGTCCAGGATTAAAATTATTTTCAATAAAAAATATTTTATTTTCATCGCTTTTGCGCAAGAAAAAATTTAATCTCACAACCTCAACTCACGGTGGTGAAAGAGCAATTTTTCCAATCGGCAGTTACGAAAAAATAATGCCATTAGATATTTTACCGACATTCCTACTACGTTCACTTGCTGTGAATGATGTGGAAGAGGCGGAAAAATTAGGATGTCTTGAATTAGATGAGGAAGATTTAGCACTATGCACATTCGTTAGTCCATCAAAAATTGACTATGGACCAATTTTAAGAAGAAACTTAAACTTAATTGAAAAGGAAGGATAGTGAAACTAATCAGAAAAATATTTGAAAAATCAGAGAAGCATTTTGAGAAAGGCGGAAAACTGGAAAAGTTCTTTCCACTGTTTGAAGCAACTTATACTTTCTTTTATACACCAGGTAAAACAACAAAATCTGCAGCGCATGTCCGTGATGCGATAGATTATAAAAGGATAATGA
>JAFGPR010000286.1 GCA_016936095.1 Ignavibacteriales bacterium
ATCTTTTAATAAAGATTTGAATTTGTTAAAGGAATTGAATTGGATAATTGTGTTTAGTAAATCTTTGCTCATTTTTTAAAATATAAATTACCCCGTTCCCTTTGTTAAGGAGGGATATTAAAAATTATTACGAAATTCCTAATAACTAATTAGCTCAATTACCTATTTACTACTACGCACTCTTCCATCGAAACATTACCAAAAACTTCACCTTTAATAATTCCTTTAACAATTACGTCTTCTCTGCTTGTAGATAAACTTGCTGGTGGTTCACCTTTCATATTGCAACCGACACATTTTTCTCCTGACGTCCTATCGGTTAAATCAATTCTAATTGTTACACCATAATCTGTCGTAGAAGTTGTTGTTCCCCAATAGTTGCCAACGACAGAAACAGTTTTGTCAATCCATCCGTAAAATGAATTGTAAAAATCTTCTACAAAATATTTTGTGTCTGGTTTAACTTCTTCTGCGAAAATGTAATCAACTCTTTTAGCACTTTCGTTATTTCCAATATATTCACAATCTTTTAATATTATCTTTCCAAAGAAATCCCTATCAATAGTTCCATGTATTGTAACGGTATTTTGTTTTGTAAGTTTTTCTTCATTTGGAGTTTTCATATTACATTCAACAAGTATTTTATCCGAATTTGGACTATTAAGCAGTTCAACTCGATTGCCTATTGTTCCATCATCCCAGAAGAAATTTGGAAAACCTACTACAGTAATTTCTTTAACTTTTGTCCAAGCAAGAAATGCGTTTTTTAATTCAAGAACAGGAATCGGTTCATCCGGATTTATTTTCATTGGATTTAATTTTTTCACTTCTTGTTCAACTCCATTCTTATCATTAGTTGTTTCGTCATTATTTTTTTCTTTGTCTCCACAGCTTGCAAAAATAAAAATTAGCATAAAAGTAAATGATAAAATAACACTCGATTTCATTATTGATACCTCTTAATTTAATAATATTTAAACTTGATTTTTCTTTTGGTTATATTCATCAATTGCAGTTTTTTCCAACTCATCTTTCATTTCTCTTGGTAAAATTACTGTGTCGTAAAATTTTCCATCTCTACCTTTCTGGTCAGGATTGGCAACAAATAAACCATTACTTCCATCAACGATTCTGAATCCTTTGATAATAATTTCATCGTTTGTTTGAGTGTCAAAATAAGCAAGAGTCTTTCCAGTTGAGTTTTTTAGAATGTTCATTCGCAAGATTTTCATCTTTGCCTCCAAATTAAATAAGTTTTAAATGTATTATATTTAATTATCAATTTATCAAAAATAAATGTATTAAAAAATTATGAAATTTCCTTATAAATTATTTGTTTTATTTTTTTTGGCTTCTTCAATTTTTTCTCAGTATCAAATCCAATCACCGTATCTACAATATCCTTCAAAATCGATTGGTTATGTAGATAGTTGTGCTAAATTTTGGCTTTCAGCTTATGATAATGCGAAAGGTGGATTTTATACTAATATTGACAAATACGGAAATGTTATTACAAGCTGGGGAACCAATAAAAACATGATTACTCAGTCAAGAGATGCTTATGGTTATGTAAGAGCATTTATGATGACTGGTGATACAAATTATTTAAACATGGCAAGAAAGGGATTAGGGTTTTTATACGCTTATGGTTGGGATAATTCTTTTGGCGGTTGGTTTGATGTGTTAAGTGAAAATGGTGATCCGACTAATCCAAATGCTAACAAAACTGCATTTAACCAGCATTATGGAATATTAGGCACAGCTGCTTTTTATGAAGCTACACGTGATACTTTTCATTTTAACTGGTTGATGAAAGGGTATGATCATTTAGAGAATTATTTTTGGGATGAAAGGACAGACTATCTTGGTTATTATGACTATACTGATTACAATAATATTAATCCACAATGCAAGAGTTTTAATGCAACTGTTGATGCAATAACAACAAATCTTCTTCTTTTATATTTATTAACAAATGAGCAAAAATATTTTGATAGATTAGTCCAATTATCTGAACAGATAAAACAATATTTAGTTGAAAGCATGGATTCTCAGGCAATTGGGTTTGTTGAGAAATTTGATTCAGATTGGAATTGGAATACTTCAGAAACAATGACACTAATGGGTCACGTATTGAAGGCAGCTTGGTGTTTGGCGAGAGTTTATCAATTAAATCCGGATACAAGTTATGTTATAGCTGCGGAAAAGTTAGCAAAAGATGTTTGGAATAAAGGATATGATCATGATATGGGTGGACCATATAAAGATTATGATAGAGTAACAGGTGAAATGTTGATGTGGGGCAATCCGGATACAGCAAAAGCATGGTGGCAAATGGAGCAAGCAGTAATGGCAGGATTACAATTATTTAACATAACAGGTGATTCAATTTATTTGCAGATGGCAGATGAAAGTTTGAATTTTTTTATGAAATATTTTGTTGACCACGAATATGGTGAGGTATATGAAAATAGAACTAAATATGGTCTTGAAACTTGGGGGGAACATAAAGGAACTGGAAGTAAAGCCGCTTACCATTCAATTGAGCTTGGTTATTACGTTTATCTTTATGGCAACTTAATAATCCAGAATGATACAGCAAAATTATTTTATTATTTCACACCAATTGATTCAAACAGAGAAATTTTTCTTAATCCAATTGCCTTAGAAACAAATAAATACAAAATAAGGAATATTTTCAAGGATGGAATAGAATACTATAACTTCAATTCTGAAGATAGAATATTAAGTTTAAGTTCTGGTGTTGGAGGATTATTTAAAGTCATTTTTGAACCGACAGAACCTCAAACATTTATTGCGGGAAATGATAAAATTATTCCTGAAAAATTTTTACTGTATCAAAACTACCCCAATCCATTTAATCCATCAACAACAATCAAATTTGATTTAGCTGAAAATTCAAATGTATCAATGATCATTTATAATATTCTTGGTGAGGAGATTAGAACGCTTGTAAATGGTTATCAAACAGCTGGGCAAAAATATATAACCTGGGATGGAAAAGATAATATTGAAAATAGTATTTCCAGTGGATTATATATTTGTGTTATAAATGCAAATAATTATGTTAAATCAATTAAAATGATTATGATGAAATAAGATTATTTATTTCTCGTATATAAATTTTTCAACTATCGCTTTCCATAGCATATATCCCTTTCCCAATAAATGTAATCCATCATTTGTGTAATTTGTATCTAAAAAATCATCTTCATTAACAAATTGTGAATGTAGATCAATATAAGTCAAATTGTAAGATTTGCTGATATTTTTTAATTCCTTATTCAATTGTATAATTTCGTCTGTTTTATTTATATGATCCTTGAATTTTTCAAAATTGGGATTTACTGGCAATACACTTTGAATAAACAGCTTTGTCCTTGGTGAAAATAAAGAAATTTTATCAATTATTTTTTTATAATTAGTAACAATTGTGTCAAATGCGACTCCGAAAGCTAAATCATTTACTCCGATCATTATAAATATTTTTTCTGGTTTTGCTTCGATAACTTCGTCTAGTCTGTCAAAAACACCTTCCGTAATATCACCACTAATACCACGATTTTTAATTCTTAGATCATTAAAAATTTCACTCCATTCACTTCCGTCGGTAATACTATTTCCTAAAAAGATAATTTCATTGCTGTCGTTTGGTAAAGATTCAAAAAAAGAAAGGCGTTGATAATAATAAGTGGAATGTTTTATTTCTGTTTGGGCTAAATAATTAATGATAAATGCAAAAAAAAGTAAATTAATTAGCCTTATCATTATATCTCTTTGAATTTATTTGTTAATTATAAAAATTTACATTTAAAACTTAAATAATAAGTTTGAAATTCCGAAATATTTATTTATATAATTTTTTTAATATTAGTAATTTGAAAGAAAAATTTTTATCAAAAATACCTTTTTTACTTGCAAAGTTGTTTTATTAAAGTTATTTTAATATAATAATTTTGTAATTATTAAATCATAATTTATTAGCATTAAATTTATAGAGGATTATTGTATGGCAACAAAGGATTTTAATCCGTTCCATATGGCTCAAACGCAATTTGACAAAGCCGCTGATATTTTGGATTTAGAAGAAGCGACACGTCAACTATTACGTGAGCCAATGCGTGAATATCATTTTAACATTCCTGTCCATATGGATGACGGGACAGTGAAAGTTTTTAAAGGATTCAGAGTTCAACATAATGATGCTTTAGGACCAAGCAAAGGGGGTATTAGATTTCACCCACAGGAGACAGCAGATACTGTAAAAGCACTAGCTATGTGGATGACTTGGAAGTGTTCACTTGCAGGTTTACCTCTTGGTGGCGGTAAAGGAGGAGTCATTTGCGATCCACATCACTTGAGTTTGAGAGAGCAAGAGCTAATATGCCGTGGTTGGGTTCGTCAAATGGCAAAAAATGTTGGACCATTGAATGACGTACCTGCACCTGATGTTATGACATCAGGTCAACATATGCTTTGGATGATGGATGAATTTGAAGCAATTCATGGTGCAAAATATCCGGGATTTATTACCGGTAAACCAGTGGGTATGGGTGGTTCTCTTGGAAGAAAAGAAGCTACTGGTTATGGTGTCATTTTTACAGTTAGAGAAGCATTAAAAGAAATGAATATCAAACCTGAAAATACAACTGCAAGTGTTCAAGGTTTTGGTAACGTTGCTCAATTTGCAATTGAACTTTATCAAATGCTTGGTGGAAAGGTTATTTGTGTTTCTTGTTGGGATCAAAATGATCAAAAATCTTATTCTTTTAGAAAAGATAACGGTATTGATTTAAAAGAATTGTTGAAGATAACAGATAAATTTGGAGGCATCGATAAAGAAAAAGCTAAAAAGGATGGTTATGAGGTTCTTGATGGAGATGCTTGGCTTGAACAGGAAGTAGATATTTTAATTCCTTCAGCTCTTGAAAATCAAATTAGAGAAGATAATGTCGATAAAATATCGGATAAAGTTAAAATTATTGCCGAAGGTGCAAATGGACCAACAACTCCAACAGCTGACAAGGTAATTGAATCCAAGGGTATATTTATAATACCTGATTTCTTGGCAAATGCCGGCGGTGTAACCTGCAGTTATTTTGAACAAGTTCAAAGTAATATGAATTACTTTTGGGAAAGAGATGAAGTCTTAGGTAAATTGGATGTTAAAATGACAAGTGCTTATTTGGCAACAAGTGACTTAGCACATAAGAAAAAATTATACATGCGAGATGCAGCTAATGTGATCGCAATAAGCCGTGTTGTTGATGGTTGTAAACAACGTGGTTGGTGTTAATTAATATTTTATCAATTGACGTTTTCTCATTAAGTAGCATAGAATTAAACTATGCTACTTTTTAATTTTAAATTTACTTATGGAAAATTATAAATTAAATGAGTTTAAAAACAATTTTTATCAATTTGATAGACATTTTTTTGAATCGAATCAGGAATTTTCTTGTATAGGGAAAGGATCTCTCGGTGGTAAAGCTAGTGGATTATTTTTTATTAAGAATGTCATACTATCTAAATTGGAAAAGAATAAATTTCCATCAATCGAAATCTCCATTCCTAGAATGTGTGTTCTTAGGACTGAGATATTTGATAAGTTTATGGAAAGAAATAATTTGTTCGATGTTGCTTGTTCAGATATACAGGACGATAGGAAAGCTTTCGAATTTCAAAAAGGGTATATTCCAGTTGAAATTGTTGGGGATTTACGCGCATTAGTCGAGGAGGTAAATTTACCACTTGCAATTCGTTCATCAAGTCTTCTTGAAGATGATAAAGATGAACCATTTGCAGGAATCTATGCGACTAAAATGATTCCCAATAATCAATATATTGATGTTAGGTTTCAAAAGTTGTGCGAAGCAATAAAATTTGTTTATGCATCAACATTTTTTAAGTCTGCACGAGATTATATTAATGCTACAAATAATTTTGTTGAAAACGAAAAGATGGCAATTATTATTCAGGAGGTGATTGGTAAAAAATATGAAGATAGGTTTTATCCACATGTTTCTGGTGTAGCCAGATCATTTAATTTTTATCCAACTGGAAAAGCTAAACCGGAACATGGAGTTGTAAATCTTGCTCTTGGATTAGGAAAAACAATTGTTGATGATGGACTTTCATGGAATTATTCTCCTACTTTTCCTAAAGCAGTACCCCCTTTCGCAAATCCAAATGATATGCTTAAGAATACTCAAACGAGATTTTGGGCAGTAAACATGGGGCATTTAAAAGAATTTGATCCATTAAATGAAAATGAATATTTGATCTCTTGCGACTTGATTGCTGCTGATAAAGACAATATATTGAAATATATTGCTTCTACTGTTGATACTAATTCAGGAAGAATAACAATGGGTGTTGGTGCGGAAGGTCCTAGAGTATTGAATTTTTCTCCTTTACTTGTTCTGAATGAATTTAAATTCAATGATCTGATAAAGAACCTTCTAAGTATTTGCGAACAAGCCTATGAAAATCCAGTTGAAATTGAATTTGCTATCACTTTTGATTTTATTAATAATTGTATGAGGTTTGGCTTTCTACAAGTTAGAGCAATGTCTGTAAGTTATGACGAAGTTACCATTGAGGAACAAGATAGACTACTAGAGAAATATCTTGTTCTTTCCGAAAGGGTTTTAGGGAATGGAATTAGAGATAATATTCAAGATATTGTTTTTGTTAAACCGGAAGTTTTTGAAACAAAGTATACTCCAAAGATAGCATTTGAAATTGAAGAAATTAATAAATATTTGTTAAGAGAAAAAACCCCATATTTATTGATGGGTTTTGGTAGATGGGGTAGCTCAGATCCATGGCTTGGAACACCGGTTGACTGGGGACAGATTGCAGGTGCGAAAGTAATAGTTGAATCAACTCTACCAAATATTAATGTGGAATTAAGTCAAGGTTCGCATTTCTTTCATAATCTTACAAGCTTTAAAGTTCTGTATTTTTCAATTCATCATGAGAGCGAGAACACTATTGACTGGAAATGGTTGAATGAACAATCAACAGTAACAGAGAAAGAATTTGTTAAGCACATTAAATTGGAAAAGCCTATATTCATTAAGGCTGATGGTAGAACTGGTAAAGGAGTAATATTGAAATGAATCAAACAGATCAAAAGATTGAAAAATTAGTATACAATCTTCAAGAAAGGACAAAGGAGTTAAACTGTATTTATTCTATTGAAGAATTATTGAAAAATTCTGTAACACAAGATGATACATTTCAGCAGATAGTAGAAATTATTCCGAGTGGTTGGCAATATAATGAAAAATGTGAAGCAAGAATTGTTATTAACGATAGAATTTACAAAACTAAAGGCTACAAAAAAAGTAAATGGGAAATTCGAGATTCGATTATAGTGCAGGGGAAAAATATTGGTGAGGTTGCTGTCTCATATAATGATAATTTTACAGATAGCGAAACAAATCCGTTTTTAAAAGAAGAAGTTAGACTACTTAATACCATCGCTGTAAGATTAGGGCATTTTATTTTATATCAGAGCTATAAAAATGTATTTGAAGAATTAAAAAGTCTGCAGAGCATCGGTAATAAGGGTAAATTAACAGAATGGAAAATTGCACTTGATATGATCAAAAGAACCGATCCGTATCTTTTTGGAAGTATAATGAGGAAGATATTGTATCAATTGTGCATTAAGAGAATTGAAGCTGCAAAGGAATTATTAAAAAAGTTTAGCGTTGATGTCAGTGATGCAAGTATGAATTCTAAAGTTGATGAAAATAAACCATTAGAAAAAAAAATACTTGAAGATTATGAAGAACATGTGATACAAATCATTGAGTTGGCAGAAGTATATTTTGATTCTGACGAAATCTTGTCACGAATTCAAAAATGGACGCAGGAGGATAGATTAGGTTATCTGATAAAAGCTGCTGAAAGTCAAACTAGTGCATTAACTGACATTATTGAAGCAATTAGAAAATATCGTATTTCAGCTGGTGATAAATTTAGTTTTTCACCTGCGACTGAAAAGGGATTGAAAGTCTCGCTTCTAAGAAGATTTTTTACTGATAATCTAGAATTTTTAGCAAAGGCAAAATATATTATTGATATTATTGATTTTTACGAAATAATAGATAGGATAATTTATCCGCAATTAACACATGGTAGACTTGGTGGTAAAAGTTCAGGCCTTTTTCTAGCATCACATTCATTGAAAAAAAGTTCTGTTAATAACCCGATAATAAAAGATATTAAAACTCCTAAGACATGGTATATAGTATCTGATGGGATTCTATCTTTTATGCATTATAATAATCTCGAAGAGGTTTTAGAACAGAAATATAAGGATATAGAAGAAGTAAAGATAGAATATCCTTATCTTATTCAAGTTTTTAAGAACTCCAATTTTCCACCTGAACTAATTAAAGGGCTTTCAATAGCGCTCGATGATTTCGGTGACAAACCAATTATTGTTAGAAGTTCGAGTTTGCTTGAAGATCAAATGGGTGCTGCATTTTCAGGAAAATATAAAAGTCTTTTTATTGCAAATAAGGGAACAAAATCCGAAAGACTTTCTGCGTTAATTGATGCTATTTCTGAAGTTTACGCATCTACATTTGGACCTGATCCAATTGAATACAGAGCTGAAAGGGGATTACTTGAATTCAACGAAGAAATGGGGATTATGATCCAAGAGGTTGTTGGCACAAAAATAGGAAAATATTATATACCTTCTTTTGCAGGTGTTGCGTTCAGTAATAATGAATTTAGATGGTCTCCAAGAATAAAAAGGGATGATGGTTTGTTAAGATTGGTTGCAGGATTAGGAACACGTGCTGTTGATAGATTAAGCACTGATTTCCCAATACTTATTGCACCCGGACAACCAAATCTTAGAGTTAATGTAAAATTGGAGGAATTTATTAAATATTCTCCGAAAATGATTGACGTGATAAATCTTGAGACAAATCAATTTGAGACAATCGAAATTAAAAGATTATTAAGAGAATTAGGCATTGAATATCCGGGAGTAAAAAATGTTTTTTCAGTATTAACAAAAGATAATATTTTAAAACCAATTGGGTTTGATACTGATTTCATTGAAGATGAAATTATTGTTTCATTTGATGGACTCTTATCAAAAACGAACTTTATAAAAAAAATTGATGCTGTACTAAAAACATTAAAGGAACAACTTAAAACTCCAGTGGACATTGAATTTGCTCATGATGGAAAAGATTTTTATTTACTGCAATGTAGGCCACAAAGTTATGGTCAGGATATAAACCCGGATGAAATCCCTTCAAATATAGATCCTAAGAAAATATTGTTTACGGCTAATAAATTTATATCGAATGGTCGGGTTCCCCCTATAAATTATATCGTCTATGTAGATCCAAACAAATATAGTGAGCTTACAAATTTACAAGATTTACTAGCTGTTGGCCGAGCAGTTGGTAAATTAAATAAAATACTACCAAAACGGGAATTTATTTTGATGGGACCGGGTCGTTGGGGAAGTCGTGGTGATGTAAAGCTTGGAGTTAGCGTAACATATTCTGATATTAATAACACAGCCATGTTAATAGAAATTGCTAAAAAAAAGGGAAATTATGTACCCGATTTATCCTTTGGAACACATTTTTTTCAGGATTTGGTTGAAGCTGCCATAAGATATCTGCCTCTTTATCCAGACGATGAAGATGTTGTTTTTAATGAGGAATTCTTTAATGGAGCAAAAAATTCATTAATAAATTTTGCACCAGAATTTACGAGGATTGCTGACACGCTAAAAATTATTGATATTTCAGCTGTTTCTGAAAATGAGATTTTAAAAGTTTTAATCAATGCTGATGTTAATAAGGCTGTTGCTGTATTAATGAAAAAAACGTAGCATCTTTTTGCTAATACAAAATTTTATTAAAAATTTCCTTGTTTACTATTAGTGTATGATTTATTTTTTCTTGTATAATTTTTAATTATTATTCTTAAAAATTAATTTAATTAACTTCAATTATTAACATCATAAGGAGAACTGTATGTCTGATTATGTTAAAGGTTTAATGGCAGACTTAAAAGCAAAAAATCCTGCCGAACCTGAATTTCATCAAGCTGTGCAAGAAGTTGTAGAATCATTGGCTTTAGTTTTAGATCGTCATCCGGAATATCGTGCTGCAAAAATTGTCGAAAGAATTATCGAACCAGAAAGGATAATTATGTTTAGAGTACCTTGGGTTGATGATCAAGGCGAAGTAAGAGTAAATCGTGGATTCAGAATTGAAATGAACAGTGCAATTGGTCCATATAAAGGAGGTTTGCGATTTCATCCTTCTGTTAATCTTGGAATATTGAAATTTTTAGCTTTCGAACAAGTATTTAAAAATAGTTTAACTACATTACCAATGGGTGGTGGAAAAGGTGGTTCTGATTTTGATCCTAAAGGTAAAAGCGATATTGAAGTTATGCGTTTTTGTCAAAGTTTTATGAACGAATTATTCAGACATATTGGACCAAACACTGATGTTCCAGCAGGGGATATTGGAGTTGGTGGCCGCGAAATTGGTTTCTTATTTGGTCAATATAAAAAATTACGAAATGAATTTACAGGTGTATTAACTGGTAAAGGTATAAATTGGGGTGGTTCTTTAATTAGACCAGAAGCAACTGGATATGGTGCAGTCTATTTTGCTGCTGAAATGCTTGCGACAAGAAACGAAACATTAAAAGGAAAAGTATGTCTAGTATCTGGTTCTGGTAATGTATCTCAATTTACAACGGAAAAACTTATCCAATTAGGAGCAAAGGTAGTAACATTATCAGATTCTAGTGGATATATTTATGATGAAAAAGGAATTGATGCAGAAAAGTTGAAATTCGTTATGGAATTGAAAAATGTTAAACGTGGAAGAATCAAAGAATATGCAGATAAATATAAAGAAGCTGTCTATACTCAAATTGACTCAGATGCAGCTCATAATCCATTGTGGGATCATAGAGCTCAATGTGCATTCCCAAGTGCGACACAAAATGAAATTAATGTAAAAGACGCTGAAAACTTATTGAAAAATGGTGTTTATGTTGTTTCTGAAGGTGCTAATATGCCTACAACTATTGAGGGTGTCAATTTATTCCTAGATAAGAAGATCTTATACGGACCAGGTAAAGCAGCTAATGCAGGTGGTGTATCAGTATCAGGTCTTGAAATGACACAAAATGGGATGCGATTACCGTGGTCAAGGGAAGAAGTTGACCAGAGATTGCAAGGTATTATGAAAAGCATTCATTCAACTTGCGTTTATTATTCCGATAAATTTGGAACACCAGGAAATTATGTTAATGGTGCTAATATCGGTGGATTTATTAAAGTTGCAGATTCTATGTTGGATCAAGGTGTTGTCTGATTTGTTTTTATTTTTTTTAATTATGGGCTGTCTTAAAATGGACAGCCTTTTTAATAACTAAATATAAAGGAAATGATTAATAATTTGAAAAAATCAGAAAACAAGTCTCCTTTTATCGGGACATATTCACGTTTCCATGACTTTACAAATTTAATGCGTCGAAGAGTACAAGACATTATTCTTGTTTCAAGTTTGTATGACTATTATATCTTTGAAGAAGAAGGTCGGCTTTATGAGTTGATTAGAAAGGAATATCAGGAATTGAATTTGAGCCGATCACCTGAATTGATACATATATCACGTGGAAAAGATGCAGTAGCTTTAGCGAAAAAAGAGAAAAGGTATAATCTTATTATTACCACATTACATAATGAGGATATGTCTGCAATTGAGCTCGCAAAAAAAATAAAGGAAGAAAGAATTGATTTACCGATAATTCTGCTTGGCTATGATAATCAAGAGATGGTTGATTTGCTTACAAAACAAGATATTAAATTATTTGAAAATGTTTTTATCTGGCAAGGAGATTTTCGAATTGTTATTGGTATTATTAAGCAACTTGAAGACAAATTAAATGTTGAGTATGACAGCACAAATTTTGGTGTCCAATCTATAATTCTAATTGAAGATAATGTTAAGTTTTATTCTTCGTACTTACCATTGATTTATACTGAGTTAGTCAAGCAATCCCAAAGCCTTTTAGGAGAGGGAGTAAATATCTCACACAAATTGCTAAGAATGAGAGCTAGACCAAAAATTTTACTTTGTACAAATTATGAAGATGCTTGGGAATACTTTAAAAAATATGGTGATAATATTTCAGGTGTAATATCAGATATAAATTTTTTACATAAGGGCAAGCGTAATCCCAAAGCTGGAATTAAATTTGCTCGAGCTGTGAAGGAATCGCAACCTGATATACCAATTCTTCTTCAATCAAATGAAGATGAAAATAAAAATGATGCTAAAGAAGTTGGGGCGTCCTTTATCTTAAAGCATTCACCAACATTGTTAATTGAACTTCGTGAGTTTATGCTTAACAATTTTGGGTTTGGTGATTTTAATTTTAAAACCACTGATGGTATTTTTGTAGGTAAAGCAAGTACTTTAGCTGAACTTGAACAAATGCTGAAAAAAGTTCCCGAAGAATCCATCGTTTATCATGCATCAAGGAATCATTTTTCAAACTGGTTAAAAGCGAGAACTGAATTTTGGCTCGCCTATAAACTACGTCCTCAGAAAGTTACTGATTTCGAGACAATTGAAGATTTGAGGCAAATGCTAATTAATTCCATAAGTGAGTATAGAAAAGCCAGAACCCGAGGAATTATTGCTGATTTTGATAGAGCTACTTTTAATAAAGATATTTTCTTTGCTCGATTAGGTGGTGGTTCGATTGGTGGCAAAGCCAGAGGATTGGGTTTTATAAATTCACTTTTGAGTAATATTGAAATCAAAGAATATTTTAATAATGTCGATATTCAAGTACCAGCTTCTATCGTTATTGGTACAGATGTTTTTGACCAGTTTCTAGATTCAAACAATCTCCGTGAATTTGCACTTAATTCTAAAGAGGATAAAGATATTTTACAAAAATTTGTTAGGGCGGAATACTTTCCTACAAATATAATAAATGAGCTAATATCTTTTCTTGAGATTATGAAAGAACCTTTAGCAGTGAGGTCATCAAGTTTGTTGGAGGATTCACAAGGGCAACCTTTTGCGGGTGTATATGATACATTTATGATCCCAAATAATCATCAAAAGATACAGGTTCGATTATCTCAATTAATAAATATGATAAAACGTGTTTATGCATCTACTTTTTACCAGAGAGCTAAGGAGTATATTAAAGTAACTTCATACCGATCAGAAGAAGAAAAGATGGGTGTAATTGTTCAAAAGATGGTAGGTGCAAAACATAAGTTCAGGTTTTATCCGGATTTTTCGGGTTTAGCCAAATCATTTAATTTCTATCCATCGGGTCCATTAAAATCAGATGATGGATTAGCAACTATTGCTTTAGGTCTTGGAAAATTAATTATGGATGGTGGAGATTCTGTTCGGTTTTGTCCTAAATATCCACAGCATTCACTACAATTTGCTACTGTGGAAGATACTCTTAAATATAGTCAAAAAGGATTTTATGCACTTAATCTAGAGGGAGAAGAGGACAAGCAGCATTTGAATGAAGAAATGTATATTCATCTTTACAACGTTTCTGATGCTGAATCGGATGGTACTCTGAATTTAATCGGCTCAACTTATTCACATGAAAATAATATGATATATAATGGAATTTCAAGACCAGGGTTGAAATTAGTAACATTTGCATCAGTATTAAAAACAAAAATATTTCCGCTTCCCGAAATTCTGGATTTCATTCTCAATATCGGTAGCAAAGGTATGGGTTTACCAGTTGAGTTGGAATTTGCTGTTAACCTTTCCGTTCCACCCGGAGCAAAAAAGGAGTTTAGTGTCCTACAATTACGACCTCTAGTCGTAAGTACGGAACAAGAACAGTTAAAAATAACTGTTAAAGATAAAATAAAAATTCTTTGTCAAAGCGATCAAGTGCTTGGCCATGGGGTTGTTGATGATATTCAAGATATAGTCTATGTTGATATACATAAATTTGACAGGGCAAAAAGTAAAATTGTAGCTGATGAAATAAGTAAATTTAATTCTAAAATTGTTGAAGAAGGGAAAAAATATTTATTAATTGGTGTTGGTAGATGGGGAACTCGTGACCCTTGGTTGGGTATTCCAGTTACGTGGGAAGGAATTACGGGAGCAAAAGCAATTATAGAATCCAATTTCAAAGATTTTAATGTAACACTTTCTCAGGGTTCGCATTTTTTCCAGAATTTAACATCATTTAAAGTTAGTTATTTTACTGTCAATCAGTTCTTGGAGCAAGGTTTTATCGATTGGGATTGGTTAGAAAAAATCCAACCTTTAGAGGAAAAAGAATACACCAAACATCTGCGTCTTGATAAGCCATTGCTAATTAAAATTAATGGAAGGGAAAATAAAGGTATAATTTTGAAATCATAAAATATTTCTAAAGTTAAACTTATTGCAAATTAATTTTTTTATGTGAGTGGTTATTATTATTTGATTGCATTGTTGTTGTAATTATTTACTTTGTAACTATAACTAATATTGAACAACAAAGCATTATTACCGTCATTTTTTAATATATTTTAATTAAAATCAATATAAAAAAGTGAAATATTTCTTGACTATTTGCTAATAAACAGATACATTTGTAACCTTTATTAAAAATATTCTGTAAGAG
>JAFGPR010000287.1 GCA_016936095.1 Ignavibacteriales bacterium
GAAATCTTAGAGAAAATAAAAGGTCTTACTCTAGTTGAAGCTTCCGAATTAAAGAAAGCTTTAGAAGACGAATTTGGTGTTACTGCTGCTGCCCCAGTTGTTATGGCTGCTGGTGGTCCTACCTCAAATTCTGCTGCACAAGAAGAAGAAAAAATTGAATTCGATGTTATATTAGCTTCAGTTGGCGAAAAGAAGATTAATGTTATTAAAGTTGTAAGAGCTCACACAGGATTAGGATTAAAAGAAGCTAAAGATTTAGTTGATTCCGCTCCAAAACCAGTAAAAGAAGGGGTTTCGAAGGAAGAAGCTGAAAAAATTAAGGTTGAATTAGAAGAAAATGGCGCTACCGTCCAAATAAAGTAAGAAAAAATTTCGATTATTTAAGAGATTGTCAAAGTGGTAAGATGAGAAAATTCGTCTTATCACTTTTGATTTAATAAAAGTAACTAGTTTTTAGATTAAGGAGGTATGGGTTGGAAAATCCCAAATATAAAACTAAAAATAACCGTATTAGTTTCGGTTCAATTATTCCAGCCATTAAAACACCTGATCTGTTAAATATTCAGTTAGACTCTTTTGAAGAATTTATACAAGCGAATATTCCACCGTCTGAAAGAAAAGAAAAAGGTTTACAAGCTGTTTTCAAAACACATTTTCCTATTACTGACAATAAAGAATTTTATAGATTAGATTTCATCGAATATTATATTGAAAAACCAAGATTTAATATTCGCGAATGTGAGGAATTGGGAATAACTTTTGCCGCACCTTTAAAAGCAAAACTACAACTTGCCATTAGAGAGCAGAATACAGAAGAATATTCTCATGTTATCCCAACGGAAGTATATCTTGGAAACCTACCTTTTATGACCGAACGTGGAACGTTTATTATTAATGGTGCTGAAAGGGTCATAGTAAGTCAGTTACACAGATCACCTGGTGTTGCATTTGATCAAAAAATTCATCCAAATGGGACACCAATATATTCCGCACGAATTATTCCTTTCCGTGGGTCCTGGGTTGAATTTGCAACGGATATAAAAAATATTCTTTATGTTTATATTGATAGAAAGAAAAAATTCCCATCTACAACTCTACTACGTGCTCTTGGTTACGTCTCAGATGATGAGATATTAGATCTATTTGATTTAAGAGAAAAAGTATCAAATAAAAATTTGAATATTGATAAACATAGTGGGAGATATGTTTCAAATGATGTTATTGATGTTCATACAGGTGAAATATTTATTTCGAAGGAAGATGAATTAACAGATGAAATTATTGATAATATTAAAAATTCAAATATTGACTTTATATATTTGTATAATTCTGAAACATCGCTTGAACAAGATTTAATAATTAACACACTCAAAAAAGATAGTGCTAAAACTAAAGAAGAAGCATTATTTGCAATATATCGTCAATTAAGAACTGGCGAAGCTCCAGATTTGGAAACAGCACAGGCACTAATTGATAAATTGTTTTTCAATGAAAAACGATATGATTTAGGTGAGGTAGGACGTGTTCGAATGAATGAAAAACTGGAATTAAGTATTTCAAAGGATATTAAAGTTCTTACCCGCGAAGATATTATTGCTATAATGAAGAGTATTATTAAGTTAAAAATTGGTAATGTCAATATAGATGATATAGATCATTTGGGTAATAGAAGAATCAGAACAATAGGTGAACAATTACAACAGCAATATAATATTGGTCTTGCAAGAATGTCAAGGACTATTAAAGAAAGAATGAATATTAAAGATTCTGAAACAATGCAAGTTGCTGATTTGGTGAATGCAAGAACCATAACAAGTGTGATCAATACTTTCTTCGGGACAAATCAATTATCTCAATATATGGATCAGACTAATCCGCTATCTGAATTGACTCATAAGAGAAGAGTATCTGCATTGGGTCCGGGCGGATTAACAAGGGAAAGAGCAGGTTTTGAGGTTCGTGACGTACATCATTCTCATTATGGAAGATTATGTCCGATTGAAACTCCAGAAGGTCCAAATATCGGTCTTATTTCTTCTCTTACAATTTTTGCACGTGTAAATCATTTAGGATTTTTAGAAACTCCTTATAGAAGAGTGAAAGATTCACGCGTATCAAATAAGGTAGAATATTTAAGTGCAGACAGAGAAGATGAGTTTACAATTGCACAGGCTAACGCACCCTTAAATGAAGATGGTAGGTTTATTAGAGATAGGGTTAAATGTAGACATAAAGGAGATTTTCCCGTTGTTGTTCCTTCACAGGTTGATTTTATGGATGTTGCTCCAACTCAGATTGTAAGTGCTGCTGCATCGTTAATTCCTTTTCTTGAACACGATGATGCAAATAGAGCATTGATGGGTTCTAATATGATGCGTCAAGCTGTTCCTCTTCTTGTTCCAGAAGCACCTTTAGTCGGAACAGGTATGGAAAGAAAAGTTGCTTCTGATTCAAGGTCAATTTATGTTGCGGAAGCAAATGGTATTGTTGAATTTGCTGATGCCTCTAAAATAATAGTCAGATATGAATCTGATGAAGATAGTATTGAGAACATCACGGCGTTTGAGGATGAAAAAGTTGTTGAATATAATCTTACAAAATTTAATGGTACCAACCAAGAAACATGTTTTAATCAAAAAGTTCGAGTTGATAAGGGATGGAAGGTAAAAAAAGGTGATGTATTAGTTGATGGTCCTGCTATTGAACACGGGGAGTTAGCTTTAGGGAAAAACATTTCTGTTGCTTTTATGCCTTGGCGTGGATATAATTTTGAAGATGCTATTATTATTAGCGAAAGATTGGTAGCTGATGATTCTTTTACTTCTATTCATATTGAAGAGTTTGAGTTGCAAGTTAGAGAGACAAAACGTGGTGAAGAAGAGTTAACTAGAGACATTCCAAATATAAGCGAAGAAGCCACAAAGAATTTAGATGAAAATGGAATTATTAGAGAAGGAGCGGAAGTAAAAGAAGGTGATATTTTAATTGGTAAAATAACACCCAAAGGTGAAAGTGATCCTACTCCAGAAGAGAAGTTATTGAAAGCAATATTTGGCGATAAAGCTGGTGATGTAAAAGATGCATCATTGAAAGCACCTCCTGGATTGAAAGGTACTGTAATTAAGACAAGATTGTTTGAAAGAAAAAGAAAAGATGTTGATGCTAAGAAATTTGAAAAGAAACAAATTGACCAGATTGAACATCAGTTCCAGATAAAGAAAAAAGAATTATATACAAAGCTAATTAGTAAGTTAACAAAAATTACTCATGGCAAAACCACGATTGGAATAAGATATATATCTGGAGCTGTAGCTTTGAGAAGTGGTACTTCAATCAAGGAAGATACTTTTAAAGATTTAGATGATATAGGTAATTTGAACCATAATTTGGATTGGTTTGAAAGAAGAAATATAAACGAAATGATAAAAGTACTATTTACAAATTATCATAAAAAATTAGTTGACTACGAAGAGGATTTAAAAGCTAAAAGATTAAAAATACAAATGGGAGATGAACTACCTCCTGGTATTGTACAATTAGCAAAAGTATATGTCGCAAAGAAAAGAAAGTTAGCAGTTGGTGATAAAATGGCAGGAAGGCATGGTAATAAAGGTGTAGTTGCTAAAATTGTACCTGCGGAAGACATGCCATTTCATGAAGATGGTACTCCAGTAGATATCGTTCTAAATCCACTTGGTGTACCTTCACGTATGAATCTTGGACAATTGTACGAAACTGCTTTAGGTTGGGTTGGTATAAAATTGGGATTAAAATTTGAGACTCCGGTCTTTGATGGAGCTAACTTTAGAGATGTTGAAGAATGGTTGGGAAAAGCAGAATTACCAGAAGGAAGTAAAAAAACACTTTATGACGGAAGGACTGGTAAAAAATTCCAACAAAAGGTTACTGTTGGATATATCTATATGATGAAGTTGAACCATATGGTTGAAGATAAAATCCATGCTCGTTCTATCGGTCCATATTCACTTATTACACAACAACCGTTAGGTGGAAAAGCTCAATTTGGCGGACAGAGATTTGGAGAAATGGAAGTATGGGCGTTAGAAGGTTATGGTGCTGCTTATACATTGCAAGAAATTCTTACCGCTAAAAGCGATGATGTTAATGGTCGCTCGAAGGTATATGAAGCTATAGTAAAAGGAGAAAATATTCCTGAACCAAATGTACCTGAAGCATTTAATGTCTTGATTAAGGAATTACAAGGATTAGGACTGGATATTAAAGTAAATTAATCAAATTATCTGATTAGGAGAAAACTAATGAGACTTCAAACGCAAGAACCAAAAGTAAAACATATAGAGAAATTAACTATTAGTCTAGCAAGTCCTGATGATATATTATCAAGGTCTAATGGTGAGGTTACAAAACCAGAAACTATTAATTATAGATCATTTAGACCAGAAAAAGATGGATTGTTTTGCGAAAAGATTTTTGGTCCCGTGAGAGATTGGGAATGTGCTTGTCAAAAATATAAAGGTATTCGTTATAAAGGTATTGTCTGTGACAGATGCGGTGTTGAGATAACTCAAAAAAATGTTCGAAGAGAGAGAATGGGACACATCAGTCTTGCTGTTCCAATAGTGCATATTTGGTTTTTCAAGGCGCTTCCATCGAAGATAGGAAATATTATTGGAATTTCAACAAAGGATTTAGAAAAGGTCGTATATTATGAATCTTATGTCGTATTAAATCAGGGAACTACTGGTCTTAAAGTAAAAGATCTTATTACGGAAGATCAATATTACGAAATTCTAAGCACACTTCCTTTTAACAATGATTCATTAGATGATAATGATCCAAGAAAATTTATTGCAAAAATAGGTGGTGATGGTGTTAAAGAATTGTTGAAGATGACAGATATAGATGAGACTTTTGCTCGATTGAAGGCTGATTTAGCTGATGATCCATCGGATCAAAAGAAAAAAGATATATTAAAAAGATTAAAAGTATTAGATGCCTTTAGAGAAAACGATTTAGGAGTAATGAATAAACCTGAATGGATGGTCATGAGTGTCATTCCTGTAATTCCTCCCGAATTAAGACCATTAGTTCCGCTAGAAGGGGGTAGGTTTGCTACTAGTGATTTAAATGATCTTTACAGAAGGGTAATTATTCGAAATAATAGACTTAAGAAATTGATGGACATAAAAGCTCCCGAAGTTATTTTAAGAAATGAAAAACGAATGCTTCAAGAAGCGGTTGATGCCCTGTTTGATAACTCACGACGTGGTAACGCAGTTCGAGCTGACGGTAACCGACCCTTGAAATCTTTGAGTGATACCTTAAAAGGTAAACAAGGAAGGTTTAGACAGAATTTATTAGGTAAGAGAGTTGACTATTCTGGTAGATCGGTAATTGTTGTTGGTCCAGAACTGAAATTACATGAGTGCGGACTTCCAAAAGATATGGCGGTTGAGTTATTTAAACCTTTTATAATTAGGAAATTAATTGAAAGAGGTTTATTTAAAACAGTCAAAAGCGCCCGTAAAGCAGTCGACAGAAAAGATGCGAGCATTTGGGACATACTTGAAAAATTAATTCAAGGACATCCAGTATTATTGAATAGAGCCCCTACATTACATAGATTAGGAATTCAAGCATTTCAACCAGTTTTAATAGATGAAAAGGCAATTCAATTACATCCAATGGTTTGTACTGCTTTTAATGCTGACTTTGATGGTGATCAAATGGCAGTTCACGTACCACTTTCACCAGAAGCAAAGTTAGAAGCATTGTTACTTATGTTATCAAGCCATAATATTCTTTCACCACAAAACGGTAATCCAATAGTTGTTCCAACTCAAGATATTGTTCTTGGGTGTTATTATCTTACAAAAGCAAGAACCGGAGCAAAAGGTGAAGGTCGAACATTCAATAATACAGACGAAGTTATTATTGCTTACAATTCAGAAATGATTGAATTAAATTCAAAGATAAAAGTCAAAATTGATGGTAATTTTGTTGATACAACTACAGGTAGGGTTATATTCAATGAAATTGTCCCTAATGAAATGGGTTTTATAAACGAATTGTTGGTTAAAAGAAGTTTCAGTGAATTAATTTACAGAATGTTTCTAAAATTAGGTAATGAAGTTGTTGCAATATTTTTAGATAATCTTAAAGATCTGGGATTTAAATATGCTACCGAAGCTGGAATATCTGTAAGTTTCAGTGATATGATTGTTCCTGTGGAAAAAACAAATATTATTGATAAGTCAAATTCAGAAGTTCTGGCAGTAATAAACCAATATGAACAAGGATTAATTACCTCAACTGAGAGATATAATAAAATTATTGATATTTGGACACATGCAAATAGTAATGTAACAAAGCATCTTTTAGATAAGATCGCCTCTGATCAAAGTGGATTTAATCCACTTCACATGATGGTTGATTCAGGTGCAAGAGGTTCAAAAGATCAAGTCCGACAATTAGCAGGTATGCGTGGTCTAATGCAAAAGCCCCAAAAAACTTTGGTTGGTGCTTCAGGTGAGATTATTGAAAATCCAATTATTGCTAATTTGAAAGAAGGCCTTTCAGTCTTGGAATATTTTATCTCGACACACGGTGCAAGAAAGGGATTAGCAGATACTGCTTTGAAAACCGCAGATGCGGGTTACTTAACAAGGCGTCTAACTGATGTAGCACAAGATGTGATTATTTCTGAGTTAGATTGTGGCACAATTAGAGGTGTTTATGTTACTGCCTTAAAAGATGTTGAGGAAGAAAGAGAACCGCTTCGTGAGAGAATAAAAGGGCGTGTATGTCAAGAAGATCTCTATCATCCACTTACCGACGAGTTAATTATTAGCGCGGGTGATCTTATCACAGAAGATATAGCAAAACAAATTGAGGATGCAAATATTGATTCGGTTAAAATTAGAACAGTTTTAACTTGCGAATCTTCAAAAGGAATTTGTGCAAAATGTTATGGAATAAATCTAACGACAGTTAGACTAGCTGAAATAGGTGAGGCTGTTGGTATTATTGCAGCACAATCAATTGGAGAGCCAGGTACTCAGTTAACATTGCGTACATTTCACCTCGGTGGTACATCGTCTCGTATGGCTACTCATTCACAAGTGGAAACAAGTGTGGCTGGTAAAGTAAAATTTGAAAAAATTAAATATGTTGAAAAGAAAGATTATTTTGGTGTTTCAAAAATAGTGATCGGCAGAAGAGGAACAATAGGTATCTATGATGATGATAATAGACAAATTAAAAAATATGAAATTGCGTATGGTGCAGATTTATTAGTAGAAAATGATCAGGAAGTTCAAAAGGGACAACCTTTGTATAATCATGACCCTTACAACCAGGTGATTTTAACTGATATAGATGGTGAAGTGAAATATGTTGATTTAGTTGAAGATGTTACTATTCAAAATATTACTGATGAACAGACTGGGCACGTTCAAAAAGTTGTAATTGAATCTAAAGATAAAGGATTGACTCCTGGTATTAAAATTATTGGAAGTAATGGAGAAGAAAAGTTATTCAATATTCCCACAACAGCTTATATTGCTGTTGAAGAAAACACTAAGATAGAAGCTGGTACTATTCTGGCGAAAATATCTAAGGCAGCTGCCAAGACAAAAGATATTACAGGTGGACTTCCAAGAGTAACAGAATTATTTGAAGCGAGAAGTCCAAACGATTCAGCAATTATTGCTGAAATTGAAGGAAAGGTAAAGTTTGGTTCCAAGAAAAAAGGTGTTCAAGAAATTATTATTGAGTCTCTTGATGGTTCACAAACTTTTACATATTCGATTCCTTATGGTAAACATATATTAATTCAAGAGGGTGATGAGATAGCAGCAGCTGAAAAAATTACTGAGGGTCCAATTGATCCTCATAGCATCCTTAGAATTAAAGGTATTAATGCTGTTCAAGAATATCTTGTAAATGAAATTCAAGATGTTTATCGATTGCAAGGTGTAAAGATAAATGATAAGCATATAGAGGTAATAGTTAGACAAATGTTGCAGAAAGTTCAGATTGTGAGTTCGGGTGATACTAAATTTATTGAAGAAGATCTTGTAAATCGTAATACAGTATTTTATGAAAACGAAAGGTTAAGAGATTTAGTGTATGTGCTTGATGCGGGTCAATCTAAATACAAAGTTCATCAATTAATATCCAAAAAAGTATTCAGAGAAACGAATAGCGATTTGAAATCCAAAGGTAAAAAAGAAATTCTTATCCGCGATGCAGAACAAGCAACTTTTGAAAATGTTTTATTAGGTATTACATCGGCAGCAATTTCTACAGAGAGTTTCTTGTCAGCTGCTTCATTTCAAGAAACAACTAAAGTATTGACAAACGCTGCGACTGAGGCAAGGACAGATTATTTAAATGGATTGAAAGAAAATGTTTTAATGGGGCATATAATACCGGCCGGTACTGGTTTAAAAAAATACAGAAAGTTAATGATTTTGGAACCAGAAAAGCCTCAAGAGGAAATAATTGCAGAAGAAACAGTAGTTACAGACGAAAAAGTCATAGAAAATTAAAAATTAAATTACTTTTACTTGACTATTTTGTAAAAAAATTTTATTTTAAAAGTCTGAATTTATTTGAATTTTATTTTGAAAACGGAGGAATTTAGTGCCGACAATTAATCAACTAGTTCGAAAAGGCAGAGAGAAAGTTTTAGTGAAGAAAAAAGCCCCTGCTCTAACAAGTTGTCCACAAAAAAGAGGGGTTTGCACTAGAGTTTATACGACAACTCCTAAAAAGCCAAACTCAGCTCTTAGAAAAGTGGCAAGGGTTAGATTATCAAATCAATTTGAAGTTACTGCATATATCCCTGGTGAAGGTCATAATCTTCAAGAGCATTCAATTGTTATGATTAGGGGTGGAAGGGTAAAAGATATACCAGGTGTTCGTTATCATATCATAAGAGGAACTCTTGATACTGGTGGTGTGGAAGATAGGAGAAAAAGCAGATCTAAATATGGCACTAAAAAACCTAAAAAAGAAGTGAAGTAATATGAGAAAAAGAAGAGCAGAAAAAAAATATTTAAAACCGGATCCTAGATACAATGATATACTAGTTACAAAGTTAATCAACTATATTATGTGGGACGGTAAGAAATCAACAGCACGCAATATTATTTACGATTGTTTTGATATTATTGAAAAGAAAACAAAAAAAGCACCTATGGAGGTGTTTAAAAAAGCAGTATCTAATGTTCAACCATTAGTTGAAGTTAGGAGTCGTAGAGTTGGTGGGGCTACATATCAAGTGCCTATGGAAGTAAGACCAGAAAGAAGAATAGCTCTAGCTTTCAGATGGATTAGAAGTTATTCTCGTGATAGAAAGGATAAAACAATGGCAATGAAATTAGCTCAGGAATTGATTGCTGCTTCGAATAATGAAGGAAGTTCAATAAAGAAAAAAGAAGATACACATAGAATGGCTGAAGCAAATAAAGCTTTTGCTCATTTTAAATGGTGAAAAATATAAATGGCACCGAAAAGAGTTGACATATTAAAAGTTAGAAATATTGGCATAATGGCTCACATTGATGCAGGCAAGACTACAACAACAGAACGGATTCTTTACTATACGGGTAAATTGCATCGTATGGGTGAAGTACATGATGGTGCCGCTACAATGGATTGGATGGAACAGGAAAAGGAACGCGGAATCACCATTACAAGTGCTGCAACAACTTGCTATTGGAAGGAACATCAAATTAATATAATTGATACTCCAGGGCATGTTGATTTTACAGTTGAAGTTGAACGTTCATTGAGAGTCTTAGATGGTGCGGTTGCATTATTTTGTGGAGTGGGTGGCGTAGAGCCACAATCAGAAACTGTATGGCGCCAAGCAGATAAATATGGTGTTCCAAGAATTGCGTTTGTAAACAAAATGGATAGAGTGGGAGCAGATTTTTTTAATACTATTCAAATGATGAAAGACAGGCTAAAGGCTAATCCAGTACCAATAACTTTACCAATTGGTGAAGGTGATATTTTTGTTGGCATTATAGATTTGATAAGTATGCGTTCAAGAATATATAATGAGGATACTCTTGGAACCACCTATGAAGAATATGAAATTCCAGCCGATTTGAAAGATCTTGCTGATAAACATAGAACTCTTTTACTTGAGTCGTTAAGCGATGTTGATGATAAATTATTAGAAAAATATCTTAGTGGCGAAAAGCTTACAATTGATGAAATTAATTCAGCTATTAGAAAAGCTACAATTAGTTTAAAAATTGTTCCGGTTCTATGTGGCTCGTCATTCAGAAATAAAGGTGTGCAAAAATTGTTAGATGCTGTTGTTGATTATCTCCCAAATCCTTTAGATATCGGTGAATTAAAAATGTATAAAGTTGGAAAAACTGATCAAATAACAAGAAAGATTAGTATAGATGAAAAGTTTGCAGGATTGGCTTTTAAGATTATGACAGATCCCCATGTTGGAAAATTGACTTATGTTAGAGTATATACTGGTTTGATGAAAAAGGGAATTATGGTTTATAATTCGATTGCAGACAAAAAGGAAAGAATAAGCAGAATATTGTTAATGAATGCTAATCGTAGAGAAGATATAGAAGAAGCGCGCGCTGGTGATATTGTTGCTTTAGTTGGGATGAAACATGCAAAAACTGGGGATACTTTGTGTATGGAAAATGATGCTATATTGTTAGAAAAGATGGCGTTTCCAGAACCGGTTATTCAGATAGCGATTGAACCAAAGACAAAAGCTGACCAAGATAAATTAGGAGAATCGTTAGCGAAGTTATCTGATGAGGATCCGACTTTTCAAGTAAGATTTAATGAAGAAACAGGTCAGACTTTAATTAGTGGGATGGGCGAATTACATCTTGAGATTTTAGTTGATAGGATGAAACGTGAATTTAGGGTTGAAGCGAATATTGGCAGACCACAAGTTGCGTATAGAGAAACAATCACTAAAACAGCTCAAGCTCAAGGAAAATTTATCAGACAAAGTGGTGGACGTGGAAAGTATGGTGATGTTTGGATAGAAATTTCACCAAATGAACCTGGTAAAGGTTATGAGTTTGAGGATGCAATTGTAGGTGGTGTAATACCTAAAGAGTATATTCCTGCCATTAATAAAGGTATTCAGGATGCTCTCAAAAACGGTATAGTAGCTGGTTATCCAGTTGTCGATGTAAAGGTCAAAGTATTTGATGGTTCTTATCATGAAGTTGATTCGGATGAAATATCTTTTAAAATTGCTGGTTCGATTGCTTTTACAAATGCTGCAAGAAAGGCAGATGTTATTATTTTAGAACCCGTTATGAAAATTGAAGTAATTACTCCGGAAGAATATCTAGGTGATGTAATGGGTGATTTAAATTCACGACGCGGAAAAATTGAAGGATTTACACCGCGAAAAGATGCGCAAGTAGTTCAAGCAATAGTTCCTTTGTCTGAAATGTTTGGATATGCTACTACGTTACGTTCCAAAACACAGGGTAGGGCAATCTACACAATGCAGTTTTCGCATTATAACGAATTACCAAGAGAAATTGCCGATCAAATCCTGGAAAGAACGGGATATGGAAAAGCGGTTTAATATAGAAGTAAACTAAAACAAATAAAAATTTAAGGAGAAGACGATGGCAAAAGAAAAATTCGACAGAAGTAAGCCACACGTTAACATTGGAACTATTGGACATATAGATCACGGAAAAACCACACTAACTGCTGCTATAACGATGGCTTTAAGTAGAAAAGGTTTATCTCAAGTAAGAAGTTTTGATAGTATTGATAATGCCCCAGAGGAAAGAGAACGTGGTATTACTATTGCTACTGCTCACGTTGAGTATTCAACAGCAAATAGACACTATGCTCACGTTGACTGCCCTGGTCACGCTGATTATATTAAGAATATGATTACTGGTGCAGCTCAAATGGATGGAGCCATTTTAGTAGTTGCAGCTAACGACGGACCTATGCCTCAAACAAGAGAGCATATCCTTTTAGCACGCCAAGTTGGTGTTCCTCGTATTGTTGTGTTCTTAAATAAAGTTGATATGATGGACGATCCAGAACTTATTGACCTAGTTGAAATGGAACTTAGAGAGTTATTGAGTAAGTATGAATTTCCAGGTGATGAGATTCCAATCATTAGAGGATCAGCTTTAAAAGCTTTAGAAGCTGGTTCAGATGAATCAATTCCTCCAACTGATGAAAGATTTAATTGCATTTGGGAACTTATGGATGCAGTTGATGCTTACGTTCCAATCCCAGATAGAGATGTTGATAAACCATTTATTATGCCAGTGGAAGACGTATTTTCGATAACGGGTCGTGGAACAGTTGCAACAGGTAGAGTTGAAAGGGGTCAAATTAAATTGAATGAAGAAGTTGAATTGATAGGTTTAGGTGTACACAAAAAAACTGTTATTACTGGTATTGAAATGTTTAGAAAGGAATTAGATTCTGCAATGGCAGGAGATAATGCTGGTCTTTTAATGCGCGGTGTTGATAAGAAAGAAATTGAAAGAGGAATGGTCTTAGCAAAAACTGGCTCTATTACACCACATAAAGTATTTGAAGGTTCTGTTTATATCTTGTCAAAAGAAGAAGGTGGACGTCATAAACCATTTTTCAATGGATATAGACCACAATTTTATTTCAGGACAACTGATGTCACTGGTGTTATTACATTACCAGAAGGAGTTGAGATGGTTGTTCCCGGTGACAACATTAAATTGAAAGTTAATTTGATTAGTGAAATTGCTATGGAAGAAGGTTTAAGATTTGCTATTCGTGAGGGTGGTAGAACTGTCGGTGCTGGAGTAGTAGGAAAAATAATCGAATAAATATTACAACGGAGAATTCATAATTGTGTTCTCCGTTAATTTTATCAAAAAGGAGAATAATAGTGTCGGGTCAAAAGATAAGAATTAGACTAAGATCATACGATCATATTTTAATTGATAAATCAGCTGAGAAAATTATCAAAACGGTAAAGAGTACCGGTGCGGTTGTTTCTGGACCGATACCGATGCCAACACGCAGGTCGGTTTTTACTGTTTTACGTTCTCCTCACGTAGATAAAAAATCAAGAGAACAATTTGAAATTAGAACACACAAAAGAATAATAGATATTCATAATTCAAACAACAAAACCGTCGATGCATTAAGTAAAATTGATATTCCGGCGGGAGTTGATATTGAGATTAAGTTATAAGGGTTATAGTATGCCAGGTTTATTAAGTAAAAAACTAGGAATGACCAATATTTTTTCTGCTGATGGGCAAATGATTACAGTCACGGTTCTTGAAGCCGGACCTTGTCAGGTTGTGGGGATCAGGACAAAAGAAAAAGATGGTTATGAAGCTTTACAATTAGGTTTTGGTACAAAGAAAGAAAAGCACCTTACAAAACCTGTTATTGGACAATTTAAAAAGAATAACTTGACACTATCTGCACTTGTTAAAGAATTTGACAACTTTGTAGTTAGTGATTATAAAGTAGGTGATAACCTTACAGTTGAACTTTTTAAGGAAGGTGAAAAAGTTAAGCTAACTGGTATAAGCAAAGGAAAAGGTTTTCAAGGTGTAATGAAAAGACATGGTTTCCAAGGTGCTCAAAGAACACATGGTCAGCACGACAGAGAAAGAGCGCCCGGTTCTATTGGTTCAAGTTCATATCCATCTAGAGTATTCAAGGGAATGAAAATGGCTGGAAGAACTGGCAATGACAGAGTAACTGTTTTAAATCTTAAAGTAGTTAAAATAATTCCAGAAAAAAATATCATAATGGTAAAAGGCGCTGTGCCCGGTGCAATTAATTCAATAGTCGAAATTAAAAAGTGATTAAATAAATGAAGCATGATGTCTATAAAATAGATGGTACGAAATCAGGTAGTCAAGTAGAATTATCTGATGAATTATTTGGGATTGAACCAAATGAACACGTGATGTATCTTGCGGTAAAATCTTACTTAGCTAATCAAAGGCAAGGTACACACAAATCAAAGGAAAGAAATGAAGTTAGAGGTGGAGGTAAGAAACCTTGGCGTCAAAAAGGTCGAGGTGGTGCCCGTGCTGGTACGAGCCGCTCTCCTTTATGGGTTGGTGGCGGTAGAATTTTCGGACCGAAACCTAGGGATTATAGCGAAAAGCTGAACAAGAAAGTTAAATCTTTAGCGAGGAAATCAGCTTTATCGTTAAAAGCAAAAAATAATAGTATTATTGTAATTGAAGATTTTAATTTTGAAGAAATTAAAACCAAACAATTTACACAGATATTAAATGCTTTTGAAACAAAGAATAAGAAATTATTACTATTGACAAATGGAACGTTGGAGAAAGTTTACAAATCTGGTAGAAATATTCCAAATATCCAAATAGTAGAAGCTAACAAAGCATCAACCTATGATCTACTAAATAATCAAGTTTTATTTATTCAAAAAAGTGCAGTTGAACTATTGCAAAGCACTTTCAATTAATGGATTGGTGAAATATGCGAGATATTATAATCAGACCTTTGCTAACAGAAAAAATGACAGGAATAAATGAAAGTCAAAAAAAGTATGGCTTTATTGTGGATTTTGATGCAAACAAAATTGAGATTGCCCATGCTCTTAAGAAAAAATTTGAAGTAGATGCTATTGAAGTAAATACGATGAAATATAAAGGTAAAACTAAAACACA
>JAFGPR010000288.1 GCA_016936095.1 Ignavibacteriales bacterium
GGGGTAGTAAGCGCAAAACCCCGTAAATTTTGAACATGTAAAAATATGTAATAAATTTCATTTAATCTTTCCAAAAATTATTAAATCGTACTGTTGATATTTCAGTATAGCGAATTGTATGCTGGATATTTTTATGTCCAAGATAAAATTGAATACTTCTAATATCACGGCCATCATTAGCTAATTTAAATCCAGTTGAATGTCGCAACATGTGAGGGTGAATAGGCATATCTATTTTTGCTAATTTTCCTGCTCTGGAAACAATTTTTCTAAATGTAGAGGTTGTTATAGGTGATTTCCTTTCCGTCATAAAAACATATTCTGTATCTGAAGAATCTTTTTTTAGTAGTCTTAATGCTCTTAGTTCTGGTCCAAATAAAGGATGTGTACTATCGACTCCATTTTTTAACCTGATAACATTTAATAATCCTTGCTTTAAATCAATTTGAGACCATTTGAGAGCAATTAATTCTGATATTCTCAATCCATGTCTATAAGACATTAAAATCATTGTAGAATCTCTTTTCCCATACCGACCAACTTTTTTTGATTCACGAATTAACTTATCAATTTCTCCTGGTGTTAAATATTCTCTACTACGCCTATCTATATTTTTTATTTTTTTCGGTGGTATACCCATACAAAATCCAACTTTCCCATAAATGATATTTTGTTAATAATTTTTTGTTTCATGAAATACTGGTTTTTAAATAGTTCTACAAAAAAAGATTCCCTATATAGTACACTTTAGGGAAAGTTTTTTTTATTATATAATACCTTTGAAAAGAAAGGAAGTATTGTATGACAACAAAGAATAAACGGTTAACTATTTTATCTGAAGAAGAAAAATTTGCACTATATGCCTTGCCAGATTTCAATGAATCACAACAATATGAATATTTTACTTTTTCTAATGGTGAGCAAAAAATAATATATTCTTGTTCAGATTTATCTAATCAACTTTATTGTGCCTTACAGATTGGCTATTTTAAAGCTAAACATACCTTTTTCAACTTCGGATGGGAAGAAGTACAGAAGGAAGATATTGACTTTCTAATAAAATTTTATTTTTCTAACCAACAAATTCAGCTAAAACCCATTTCTAAATATGAATATTACAGGCAAGTCAAAGAAATTTCAAATTTTTATGGATATGAATTGTGGTCAAAAAAATTCACTGATAAATTATATGAATATGTATCAAAAATAGCCAGAAGACACATAAACACAAGTTATATTTTGGTTGAATTACTACAGTTTCTTCGAAATGAAAAAATTATACGACCAAGTTATACAGTTTTACAAGATATAATTAGTAAAGTACTCAGTGATGAAAGTGATAGACTAGGAGATATTATACTAGATTCCCTAGATGAAATATCGCAACAGACATTAAATGAACTTTTGGGTAAAGAAGATATTTTATCAGTTCTTTCTTCAGTTAAAGCAGATTCTAAAGATTTTGGATATAAAGTAATGAGACTTGAACATGTGAAACTTGAAAAAATTAAACCATTGTACTATTTTACTAAAGAATTACTGTCTAAACTTGATATTTCAAGACAAAACATGCTTTATTATGGAAGTCTAGTTAATTTTTACACAATCTATGAATTACGAAGGATGAAAATCAAACATTCCTATCTATATTTAATTTGTTATTGCTGGCAGCGCTATTTACAAATAACAGACAATCTTATAAATGCATTTGAATATCATTTAAAACAGTTTGATTCAGAAGTTAAAGAAACAGCTTTAGATAGTTTCACAAAACATTCAAGACATCACCAAGGTCAATTACCTACTATTGGCAAGTTGATTAATTTATATGTTGATGAAAACATAAGCGATGATTTAACTTTTGGTGAAATCAAACAAAAATATGTATTTCCTTTAATGCCCAAGGATAAATTATCAATTACTGCAAAACAAATGATAGAAAAAAAAGTCACAGAGCTTTCTTTGAAATGGAAATCTGTAGATCGTATAGGACATAAGTTTACAAAACATCTAAGACACATATTTATGAGTTTTAATTTTTCAACTGTTAAAAAAAACAGTATCTGGTTAACAGCAATAACAAAATTAAAGCAGGTTTTTGCTTCACAGAAAACTTTAGCAGATATATCAAACTTAGAACCATATATTACTATTATTCCAAAAAGATTAAAATCTCATTTGTTAATTATAGATAAAAAGGGAACTATAACAGGGCTTCAAGCAAAAAGGTGTGAATTTTGGATATATCGCCAAATCGCAAAGCGTCTCGAATCAGGAGAACTATATATAGATGAAAGCCTTAATTATAGGTATTTTGAGCATGAATTAGTTTCGGTAGAAGATGAAAAATCTAAACAATTAGATTTATCTTGCCTACAAAAACCTATTGAAAAACAACTTGATGAACTGGGTAAAGAACTAAAAAAAGAATGGGTATTGTTTGATAAAAAACTTAAACAAGGTCAACTAGAACACATCCAATATGATGTTACTAAAAAAGCAGTTTCTTTCCATAAACCAAAGACTGATAAGAAAGCAGATAATTTAAATAAGTTATTTTATGAAAAAATGCCTGTTGTAGATAACATTGATTTACTTCGCTTTGTAAATGAAAAGTGTGACTTTTTATCAGCATTTAAACCTCTTCAATCTCGTTATGTAAAGCAGCATGCTGAAAATGATGCTATTCTGGCAGTTCTAATATCACAAGCAATGAATTATGGTAAACTTAAACTTTCTAAAATCAGTGATATACCTTATTATGTACTTTCTCACACATATGAACAGTACTATAGAAAATTTACGCTTCAGGAATCAAATGATATCATCAGTAAAGCTATTTCAAAACTACCTATTTTTGAACATTATTCTTTTGATTTATCAACCTTATATGGTAGTGTGGATGGTCAAAAACTGGGAGTGGAAAGACCAACAACAAAGGCAAGATATTCAAAGAAATATTTTGGTAAGGGAAAAGGTGTTGTTTCATATACATTACTTGTTAATCATATTCCGTTACAGTGTGAACTTATTGGGGCACATCAACATGAAAGCTATTATGTTTTTGATATTTATTATAATAATACAACAGATATTACACCAGAAGCTATCACAGGAGATATGCATAGTATCAACAAAGCAAATTTTATAATATTACATTGGTTTAATACGGATTTTAGACCAAGATTTGCTGATTTAAAAAAACAACTTACGCATCTTTATTGTGATGATGAGATTGAAAACTATCAAAATTATTGGATTAGGCCTGTTGGAAAAATTGATAAGCATATAATTATTGAAGAATGGCCAAGAATAAAGCAAATTATTTTAACACTTGCTACAAAAGAAACTACACAAAGTAATATTATTAAAAAACTTTGTACTTATAAACAAAATCGTATTCTCAAAGCAATATTCGAACTTGATAAATTAAAACGTAGCATTTACATATTAAAATATTTAAGTAACATGGAATTACAGAAAAATGTTCATCGTTCACAAAATAGAATTGAATCATATCATCAACTTAGAGCTGCTATTTTAAAGGTAAATGGGCGAAAACAATTAACCGGGAAAACTGACCTGGAATTAGAGATTTCTAATCAATGTGGACGTTTAATTGCAAATGCAATTATATACTATAATTCAGCAATATTATCCGGATTGCTTGAAAAATACCAAAAACTTGGTGATAGTAAAGCAATTCAAAAAATACTGAAAGTTTCTCCAGTTGCGTGGAGAAATGTGCATTTATCTGGTTATTATACTTTTTGTAGTAATAGAAATCTAATAGATTTAGAAAAGATAATATCTGAACTCAACTTATAAATGGTTAATATTTACATATTCAAAATTTACGGGGTTTTGCGCTTACTACCCC
>JAFGPR010000289.1 GCA_016936095.1 Ignavibacteriales bacterium
GTTAATGTTCGTTTATCTCTTCTTAATCTATGAAATGTAATAGCAAATCGGTGTGCTTCATCTCTTATTTTTTGAATCAACTTAAGACTTGAGGATGTTTTTGATATTTGTAAAGGATCATTTTGATGAGGAATAAAAATTTCCTCTAATCTTTTTGCTAAACCAATAATATTAATATCGGTAACTCCCAATTCTGTTAATGAAGAAATCGCAGCAGATAATTGTCCTTTGCCACCATCAATAATTATTAAATCGGGGAACATCTTGTTTTCATCAATTACTCGTTTGTAATGTCGATAAACAACTTCGCGCATGCTTTGAAAATCGTCAGGTTTTTCTACACTTTTAATAATAAATTTTCTGTAAAGACTTTTTTTAGGTTTTCCATCTACAAATGTTACAAGACTGGCAACTGTATCTGAGCCTTGAATATGCGATATATCAAAACATTCCATTTTTTTGGGGAGGATTTTTAATCCCAAATCCTTTTGCAGTGCGACTAATGAATAGGAGGGAGCACCATCTTTTTTCATTCTTTGAAGTTTTATTTCTTTCAATTGTAGGATAGCATTTTGCTGGCAAATATTTAATAACGATTTTGCTTCGCTTTGTTTCTGTGGAATAATGAATTGAACATTATGTCCACTTTTTGATTTTAACCATTCTAACAAAACATCAGATTCACTTGCTTTAATTTCCAATACTATTTCATTTGGTATTTCGACAAATTCGTTGTAATAAAATCTAATTATCGAAGCAAATATTTCCGATTTTGTTTCGTTTGTCTCCATTGAAAATTTTAAATTTTTCTTTCCAATTAGTTTACCCGAGAAAATATTTAATATCGTGCAAGCGATATCTTTTCCATCAATAGCAATCGCAATAACATCTTTATCGCCTTCATCTTTTGAAACAACATTTTGTTTTGATGTCCAGACAGATAATTTTTTTATTTTATCTCTTAACTCGCTTGCTTTTTCAAATTCAAGATTTTGGGAAGCGATTAACATTTCATAATTCAATTTTTTCAATAAATCATCTGTTTTTCCTTTTAATATTTGAATTACTTCTTTGACAATATTATCATATTCAACTAAACCAATTAATCCTTCACATGGTCCGTAACATTTCTTAATGTGATAGTTTAAACATACTTTAAATTTTTTGTTGTAAATATTTTCTTTTGAAAGATTTAATTTACAAGTTCTTAACTTGAATATATCATAAATTAATTTTAATGATGCTTTTAGATTTTTTGCTTCTGTATATGGCCCGAAATATTTTGAACCGTCCTTAATAATTTGTCGCGTCGGATATATTTGTGGAAATGGTTCATTTGTTATTCTAATATATGGAAAAGTTTTATCATCTTTTAAGTTCACATTATATTTTGGTTTATACTCCTTTATCAAATTATTCTCAAGAACCAATGCTTCTATTTCATTTTGTGTAACAATTACTTGTAGGTCATTAATTTTTGTAACTAATATTTGTGTTTTTGGTGAAGAGATATTTGATTGGAAATATGAACTAACTCTTTTTTTCAAGTCTTTTGCTTTACCAACATAGATAATTTTTCCATTCTTATCTAGAAATTGATAGATACCTGGTTTAGAAGGTAAGTTTTCCAATTTCGTATTTAAATCAATTTGTAGTTTTTCCATTTAATAACTATCTATTAATGACATAGTAAAAAAAAGACATATACAAATATCATTATAAAAAAATAAATTTGAAATAAAACATTATTATTTTTGAAAAGCATCTTTCGAAAAAAAATACAATTATGAATAGATATTTTTCACAAATTACACAAAAATTAATCGAATATTCAAAAACGAAATATGTTCGTATTGGAGTAATTATAGTCGTTTGCTTTTTTCTATTAGATATACTTTTCCCACTACCTAATACAAAACCTTACTCTCGCGAAATTGTTGCTCGAGATAACACATTATTAACTGCTTATCTCTCCACGGATTCTAAATGGAGATTAAAAACAAATCTTGAGGATGTAAGTCCTGACCTTTTAAAAGCAATAATCGAAAAAGAAGATAAATGGTATGATTGGCATTTTGGTTTTAATCCCATTTCAATTTTCAGAGCTTTATATTCTAATATAATTTCAGGTGAAACTGTATCGGGAGCATCCACAATCTCAATGCAGGTGATCCGTTTACTTGAACCGCGTGATAGAAATATTTTTAGTAAATTCATCGAAATGTTCCGTTCTTTTCAATTAGAATTGCATTATACAAAAGAAGAAATTTTGGAAATGTATATGAGTCATCTACCATTTGGCGGAAATATAGAGGGAGTAAAATCAGCATCGTATATTTATTTTGACAGACCACCAAATAAATTGAGTCTTGCTCAATCAATTTTACTTACAATAATTCCAAATGATCCTAATTCACGAAGACTTGATAGAAAATTCTCTGACATAAAAAAATACCGAGATTATTGGATAGGTGTTTTTCAAAAAAATGATGTCTTTCCAAAGAGTGATTTGACAGATGCAAAATATGAACCTATCGAATTTGCAAGACATTCAATCGTTGTGGAAGCCCCGCATTTCTGTCAGATGATAAACAGAAAATACACAGGTGATAAAATTGTAACTACTTTGGATTTGAAGATTCAACATATCACAGAAAAATTATTATCTAATTATGTCAATAGAGTAAAATCAAAAGGTGTTACTAATGGTGCTGTGATAATAATTGATAATAAAAATTCAGAAGTAGTCGCATATTGCGGTTCTTCAGATTTTTATGATTCAAATTATGCTGGACAAGTAAATGGAATAACTTCAGTTCGTTCTCCCGGATCAACACTTAAACCAGCACTTTACGCATTAGCTCTTGATTTAGGACTAATGACTCCTAAGATGAGACTGCTTGATATTCCGACTGATTTCAGCGGATATATTCCCGAAAATTATGATAGAAAATTCAATGGTAGTGTAACGTTTGAATTTGCACTTATAAATTCACTTAACATTCCAGCTGTTAGATTATTGCGAATGGTTGGGTTTAGTCAATTTGTTTCACTTTTATCAAAAGCGGATTTTAATTCAATCAGAAAGAATGAAAAAAATCTAGGTTTATCACTGATACTTGGTGGCTGTGGGGTAACATTAGAAGAGTTGACAAGATTATTCACTGCATTTGCAAGAGATGGAAAAATATTCAAGTTGAATTATATCATAAATAATGAACAGGATGAAGGAGTTCAATTGTTTTCTAAAGGTGCTGCATATTTGATTGGAATAATCCTACTCAATAATCAACGTCCGGATTTCCCAAATCAATTGTCGGATGTGACAAAACTGCCAAAAATTGCTTGGAAAACAGGAACATCTTATGGTAAAAGAGATGCCTGGGCTGTTGGATTTAATCCTCAATATACAATTGGAGTATGGATGGGAAATTTCAATGGAAAGGGGTCACCGTATTTATCTGGTGCAGAAATGTCTGTACCTTTGTTATTTGACCTTTTTAATGCTATTAGTTATGGAGAAGATAAAAAATGGTTTGATATGCCAAATGATATTTTGGAAAGAGATGTATGTGCAGAAACGGGTTTACTACCAACAGAGCAATGCAAGAATTTAGTTTTAGATTTTTATATTAAAAATGTTTCACCCAATTTGAAATGTGATTTATACAAAGAA
>JAFGPR010000290.1 GCA_016936095.1 Ignavibacteriales bacterium
AAAGAATTAGTTTTGCAATTACCCGAAGGCGAAGAAATAAATTTCCGTGCTGGTGGATATATTCAAATTGAGGCTCCTGCTCATACAATCAAATACTCAGATTTCGATATTGACAATGTTTTCAAACCTGATTGGGATAAATACAAAATGTGGCAATATGTTTCGAAGGTAACTGAACCCGTTCAAAGAGCATATTCAATGGCTAATTATCCCGAAGAAAAAAATATTATAATGTTAAATGTAAGAATTGCTTCCCCTCCACCTAATAATCCGAATGTACCTCCCGGTCAAATGTCCTCCTACATTTTTAATCTAAAACCAGGTGATAAAGTAATTATTAGCGGACCTTATGGTGAATTTTTTGCTAAAGAAACAAACAACGAGATGGTATTTATTGGTGGTGGAGCTGGAATGGCACCAATGCGTTCACATATTTTTGACCAACTTAAACGAATTAAATCAAAGCGAAAAATTACTTTCTGGTATGGTGCTCGAAGTTTAAGAGAAATGTTTTATGTTGAAGAATTTAATAAGTTAGCAAAAGATAATCCAAATTTTGAATGGTTCATCGGCTTATCAGAACCATTACCTGAAGATAAGTGGACGGGTCCTACCGGATTTATTCATCAAATACTTTACGATATGTATCTAAGCAAACATCCTGCTCCAGAAGATTGCGAATATTACCTTTGCGGTCCTCCGATGATGAATACCGCTGTCCTAAAAATGCTTGACGATCTAGGAGTTGAAAAAGAGAATATTATGTTTGATGATTTTGGGTTGTGATAATTTCAATAATAAAAGTTCCTAATTATAAGTATTTACTATTACGAATACTATCAAGAAAAAATCAATTATTGAAATTTTTTATTTGCATTATTCATATTTTTAGTTAAGTTTGGTTTGTAATTTTATAGTTATTTTAAAGATTATTTAATTTATCATAAATATTATAACCTTGGAAATGATTCTCCAAGGTTTTTAATTTAGAGGTACTAAAATGTCGAAAATATTTTCAAAAAAACCGACTAAAATATCTTTAATAGTAATTCTTTTTATCGGATTTGTTATAGGAGGGTATTTTTTATATATTAATTTCTTTGCAAAGAAAAAAATCAATAAGGAATTACTAATCTCTATTCCAATTTTTCCAAGCGATACTGCTGAAACAATCATAAATTATGGAGAAAAAGTTCAACTAAAAATACCAATAGGTCAAATCAAAAAAATTGATACACTTAATATTTACAAAGTAACGAATATTGACCCACCTGACTTTACAAATAAACTTATCCGAACATATGATTTCTCTTTTAAACAAGTTAATAAATTCAACAAAGATATTGAGATAAAAATATCTTTTAAAGATGATGTAAAAAATGAAAGATTTGAAATTAATAAAGAAATCAATCTGTTACATTATAATGAAGAAAAAGAAATTTGGGAATCAGTAGATTCAGAGATTGATAAGGAAAATTTTACAATATATTTCTCGATAAATCATTTTTCTTGTTTTGGCTATTGTGAGGGGGGTCCTTTTGACAAGCCACATCCTATGATGCAATTATATTCAAGGAAGAGTCTTGAATTGATTAATTCTAAACCAGACATTACTAAATCAACAAAAATTTTAGAATCACAAACCGATTTTAGCAACAATACTTTAGCTGAAGCATTGGGTACTGAGATGTTTGAAGAAGCATTTAACATCACTGCAAATATAACTACTTTTTCTCAAGATATCGTTGGATTGCCATTTTTTAAATCGTTCAATCAGTTGGCTGGTAAGTTCGGATTGTTGTTTTCTTTAAAACAATTTACATCCGAAATGTATGAAGGGAAAGAAGAAACAGCAAAATTAAATCTTGCAAAAAATCTAATACTGTATTCATTAGGTAAATTGGGTTCGCAGGCTTTAAAGACTGCAAACATCGGAATATTTTTTATCGATTATGCACTTACAAAATTTGGAACGAAAGGTATGGAAATACGGGAAAAAAAATATCAACAAATGTATGACGATAGCCAGAAGTGGAATCAAAAAGATAAAGCATATTGGACGAAATTTATAGTAGATGCAGTATCAACCTCAAACGATTTAAAAACACTGCTTGATGAAGAAATGAATAATTACCTATATTTTCCATTTTCACATCCGACAGGCAGCACCATTCCAGAAAATTTACATGAAACATTAGTAAGCAAAGAACGAGAAAAACTGCTTATAATATTACACGAAGCCCTAAAAGACGCAAGCAAAGAAATCGAAGAGAAGCAAAAGAAAGACATCATGAAAAATGTTGCCGATATGAAGGAATTATTAAACAGAAGAGCCCAGGTTAGGGTATCTGTAACTGTAAGTAATCACGAAGATGAATCATTAAGGAAGGAAACTATTGGGTTACCTGTTAAAATAATTGTTAATAAGAACCAAGAATTTTGGCAGGGTAAGACAAATGAAGCTGGTCAATGGTGGTTTAACTGCACTTGGTTGGGATATTTATATTATGGTAAGCCGACAGTTGCCGAACTTGAATATAAAGGACAGAAATTAAAACAGAATATTGAATTTGATAATTGGGGGGTTGCGAAAGTTGAATTTATACTTCCAGAAGATACAAAGATTGAAGCGACTGAATTCAATATCAGTGGTACATACAAAGGTGAATATACTTCTAATTTAAATGCTGAAGAATGTATGATAAAAGGAAAAATTGAAATTCAAATTGATGCACTTGGTAATGCTTCTTTAACCGCAAGTGGCACTGGGGGATGTAATTATCCTACTTGGAGTAGTAAGATAACTCAAACTTGGAAACTAAATGGGAAAAATCCACACTATGATAAAAAGAATGATAGGTATCATATATCTCTTTATGGAAATGAAACACAACAAGTTACCTACATAAACGAATACGAAACAACTACAAAAACACATAGTTGGGACGACAGAAATCATGGAATAGTAATTTACAGAGATGGTACAATAAAACAGCATGGAGAAAAAGTTACATATTTAAAATTTCAAATTAGAAAATAGATTTCCTAATATTTAATTTATAAATGTAAAATTGATTTATTTTTGATAACTCTAGTTTTGACTAATGAAGCAAAATATCTTTACAAAATTATGGAATAAAATAATTTTGCATTATTAAAATTTTTAATTAACTTACATTAGTAACTAAAAATTACTTTTAATTATGTAAAAAACAATTAAATATAAAAACCTTGGAAATGATTTTCTGAGGTTTTTTAATTTTTAAATGGAACATTAAGAAACTTATAATAAACAAGAAAAGTAAAAATATGAGAATTAATAGAACAATAGGAGATAAATTTTATGAAC
>JAFGPR010000291.1 GCA_016936095.1 Ignavibacteriales bacterium
ATTGCTTGGAAATTATTTGATTATATTTATATAAGTATTTTTTTATTTGCCATAAATTTGATTTACCCTTGGTTAAGTTACGGTTAAAAAGTGTGAATTTTAGAGAAAATCTGACCAAAAAATTACGATTCTTAAACATTCACTTGTAAAATCGGACTTTTTAGTATCAATTTTTAAACAATATTCACGATTTTTTTTGCTAATTTTTTAACAAATATTTAAGTTAGTTTTTTAATTTTAATAAATAAAGAAAATAAAAGGATAAATTATGAACACAGAAATTTTCAAAAAGTATCCTCCTAAAGAGGGGAGTAATCTTATTCCTATTTTGCAAGATATCCAGGATAAATTTGGGTATCTACCTGAATATGCTCTACATGATGTTGTAGAATTCCTTGATATACCTTTGAGCAGTGTTTATGGAGTTGCTACTTTTTATAACCAATTCAGATTAACTCCATTAGGTAAAAATATTATTCGCGTCTGCAGGGGAACTGCATGTCATGTAAAAAATTCTGCTAACATACTGACTGCATTAGAAGTTGAATTAGGTATCGAAGCGGGGCAAACAACTCGTGATAAGTTATTTACTCTTGAAACAGTTGCTTGCATCGGAGCATGTAGTATTGCCCCTGTAATTAATATAAACGATGAATATTATGGAAAAGTTACAATTAAAGAGATTCCTAAAATATTAAAAAAATATCGGGATCAAGAAACATTAAATGAAAAAACAAATTGATTAATAAAGTGAGTATAAAAATGAAATCTTTCTTTGATTTAATATATTGTAAGGAATGTGGACATTCGTTAGACAATCCATATCCTGAATTTATTACTTGTTGCACCAAAGGAACTCTTTGCCATCATGATAAAAATGTTGATAAGGAAATAGAAGAGTATAATAAAAAATTGACTTATCAAAAACATGATAAACCAGTAATTTTTATTGGTATGGGTACCTGTGGGCTAGCTTCGGGTGCTAATAAAGTAAAAGATGAAATCGAAACTGTTCTTAAAGAACAAAAAATAAAAGCAGATATAGTTCCTGTTGGTTGTATTGGATATTGTGCTAAGGAACCTATTGTTGATATAAAGTTGCCTGATGGAGATAGAGTTTCTTATGCTGAGATTACACCTAAAGATGTAAAGGAATTGATTGAGACAACAATAAATAAAAAAGGCATCTACAAGAAAAAACTATTAGGAACTTTTGGAAAGGGTGATAGTGATGTAGTTTCTATTAATGATAATTCGTTTTTTAAACATCAGAAAAAAATTGTTTTAGAGAATTGCGGAATTATTAATCCCGAATCAATTGATGAGTATATCGCACACGGCGGATTCAAAGGTTTAGATAAAGCTTTACGATTGATGAAGCCTGAAGATGTTGTAAAAGAGATTCTTTCAAGCGGTTTGCGAGGTCGAGGAGGTGGAGGTTTTCTTACTGGTAAAAAATGGGAGTTTGCACTAAAACAGAAAGCCGACCAAAAGTATATTATCTGTAATGCTGACGAAGGCGATCCCGGTGCTTTTATGGATAGATCGGTTCTTGAAAGTGACCCATTTAAGCTAATTGAAGGAATGGCAATCGCAGCTTATGCAATTGGCGCTTCTGCTGGATATATATATTGCCGTGCTGAATATCCACTAGCAATTCAGAGATTGAACAATACAATAAAAAAATGCAAAGAATATGGCTTACTCGGAAAAAATATTTTAGGAAGTGGTTTCGATCTTGAATTGAAAGTTAAGAAAGGTGCTGGTGCTTTTGTTTGTGGTGAAGAGACTGCATTAATTGCTTCAATTGAGGGTGAAAGAGGTATGCCTCGTCCAAGACCACCTTATCCTGCTGTATCAGGACTTTGGGGTAAACCAACAATTATTAACAACGTTGAAACCTTATCTAATGTTTCTTCAATTATTGTTAAAGGTGCCGAATGGTTCTCTTCGGTCGGAACGGAAAAGAGTAAGGGAACAAAAGTCTTTGCTTTAAGTGGGAAAATTGTCAATTCCGGACTTGTTGAAGTTCCGATGGGTGTAACATTAAGAGATATAATATTTAAAATCGGTGGTGGTATCCCTGATGGAAAAAAATTTAAAGCAGTTCAAATTGGTGGACCATCTGGTGGGTGCCTACCTGAAAGTGTAATAGATACAAGTGTTGATTATGAATCACTTCGTGAAGTTGGTGCTATGATGGGTTCTGGTGGTTTTGTTGTAATGGATGAAAACACATGCATCGTTGACGTTGCAAGATATTTTATGACATTTATTCAAAATGAATCCTGTGGTAAATGTGTCCCATGTCGTGAAGGTACAAAACGAATGTTAGAAATTATTGAACGTATTCCTAAGCAATACGAAAAAGGTGGAAATAAACTTGAGCAGTTTCAAAGATTCAAAGGCATTATACACTTAAAAAGATTGGCTGAAGTAATTCAAAACACATCGTTATGTGGATTGGGGCAAAGTGCGCCGAATCCTGTTCTTTCCGGGTTGAGATATTTTAGACATGAATATGAAGAGCATTTATATGAAAGAAAATGTAGTGCTGGTGTTTGTAAGGATTTATTAGTTTATAAGATAGATCCAAAAGCCTGTACGGGTTGCACTTTGTGTGCTAAAAAATGTCCAGTTGAAGCTATAGTTGGAGAGAAAAAACACCCACATCATATCATCGTTGATAAATGTATAAAATGTGGACTCTGTTATGAAAATTGTAAATTTAATGCTATTAGTTTTAAGTAATTTCTGAGGAGTAATAAAATGATTGAATTAAATATTAATAATATAAAAGTTAAAGCTGAAGATGGAATGTCAATTCTTGAAGCAGCAAAATCAGTCGGGATTAAAATTCCCACTCTGTGCCATATGACTGACCTCTTTCCTACTGGTGCTTGTAGAATTTGTGTTGTTGAAGATGAAAATACAGGTCGTTTGATTCCCAGTTGTGCTTTCCCTGTATCTGAAGGGATGAAGATCCAGACAAATTCTCCAAAAGTAAGAAGAGCAAGAAAAACTATTGTTGAGCTTTTAGTTGAAAGTCATCCACAGGAGTGTTTAATTTGTGTAAGAAATGGTAATTGTGAATTGCAATCTTTGGCAGAGCAATACGGATTAAGAGAACATAGGTTTGCTGGTGAAAGCAAAGAACATGCTATAGATATATCAAGTGCCTCAATGGAGAGAGATCCAGCTAAATGTATTCTTTGTGGAAGATGTGTCAGAGTCTGTAATGAAATTCAAAAAGTTGGTGCTATTGATTTCATTAATAGAGGATACTCAACGATTGTAGGGACGCCATATAACAAAGGATTGAATGTTAGCGATTGTATTCTTTGCGGACAATGTATACTAGTATGTCCAACTGCTGCATTACGAGAGAAAAGTAGTATGAAAGCAGTAACAAGTGCATTGAACAATAAATCAAGATATTGTATCGTACAGGTTGCCCCTGCAGTACGTGCAAGTATTGGTGAAGAATATAACTTACCACTCGGTTCAAATGTTACAGGTCAAATTGTATCTGGCCTTAAAAGATTAGGTTTTAAGCGTGTATTCGATACTAATTTTGCTGCTGACCTGACTATTATGGAAGAAAGCGCTGAATTAATAAGCAGAGTTCAAGAAAATGGAACATTACCAATGTTCACAAGTTGCTGTCCTGGATGGGTAAAATATATTGAGCAAAATTATCCTGAATTGCTTCCTCATGTTTCTTCTTGTAAATCTCCGCACGAAATGGAAGGTGCGATATTAAAATCATATTATGCAATGAAGATGAACATTGATCCGAAGGATATGTTTGTCGTTTCGATAATGCCTTGTACCGTGAAAAAATTCGAAGCAGTCCGCCCTGAACTTGCTGAAGAAAAAATAGCAGACGTTGATGCAGTGTTAACAACAAGAGAATTGGTTCGATTATTCAACATGGCTGAAATTGATTTCAATGATCTGCCCGAAAGTGAATTTGATAATCCATTTGGAGAATCAACAGGTGCAGCTGCTATTTTTGGTACCTCTGGTGGCGTTATGGAAGCTGCAGTAAGAACTGCATATTTCAAACTAACTGGACAAGAGTTGGAAAATCTTGAATTAACTGAAATTCGTGGACTTGATGGAGTAAAAGAAAAATCTTTGAATATCAATGGATTGGAAGTTAATGTCGCGGTTGTAAATGGTATCGGTAATGTAAAACCAGTTTTGGAAGATATAAAATCTGGGAAA
>JAFGPR010000292.1 GCA_016936095.1 Ignavibacteriales bacterium
GTGCTTCAGCTACCTTTCGCCCGAGCAATTCACCTGCACGTGTAAGCTTGAAAATTGTTTTCTTAATTACTTCAGCAAGATGTTGCATATCAACATTTCCCGCTTCACGAATTGCATCAAGAACAACGCCAGGTCCGCTAATACCGACGTTTAATGTAATTTCTGCTTCTTGAACACCATGAAATGCACCAGCTACGAAGGGATTATCTTCTGGTGTATTGCAAAAGACAACCAGCTTAGCACAACCGATTGAATCTTTTTCTCTTGTTCTATAAGCAGTTTCTTTTACAATTTCAGACATTAGCATTACAGCATCCATGTTAATTCCTGCTTTTGTAGTTGCAACATTAATGCTTGAACAAACTTTGTTAGTTTCTGATAAAGCAAGGGGTATTGATTTTATTAATTCTCTCTCACCATTTGTAAATCCCTTTTGAACCAATGCAGAATAACCAGCGATATAATCTATTCCAATTTCTATTGCTGCTTGATCAAGCGATTTTGCGATTTCGACAAATTCATCAATTTTAAACGCATCAAAAGGAATTGAAACAGGAGTAACAGAAACTCTTTTGTTAGCGATTAAAATACCATATTTTTGTTCTACTTCCTTTGCGAATTTTACGTGATTAATGCCATACTTAAGAATTTTGTCATAAACTTTTTGTTTAGCAATTTTGATATTGGGATCAAAGCAATCACGTAAGCTAATACCGAGTGTAACAGTTCTAATATCAAAATTTTCAATCTCGGTCATTTTAATAGTTGAAAGGATTTCATCAAATTCATATTGCATAATTTACTCCTTTATAATCTGTGCATTTGTCTGAAAATATCTTCGTGTTGTAAGAAGATTTTTATTTTCATTCTTTCGGCAATTGTATTCATTTCAGACTGTATTTCTTTAAGTTCCTTATTGGAACTTGAAATGTCGACGAGTATTATAACAGTAAAATACTCCGCCATTAGTTTTTGAGACATATCTTGAATATCGCAATTAAAGTCACTCAATGCTTTTGTAATTGCGGCAATTACGCCTGGTTGGTTTGTTCCGAAGGATGTAAGAATAATTCTTTCTCCAGCAGTAATCGCAGATTTTCTTTCGACTATTGGTGAGTCCATTTTACTAATACTGTGCTCGACTACTTTTCTGACGGATTCAGGTGATGCTTTTTCGCCCAACTCCTGAATTGCAGCTAAAGTAAGTTTACGGATTTCTTCTTCTGTTAGCTTCATGGTTTTTCCCCTTGATATTCGTTTTGCAAATATCTGTAAGCATTATTAATTATTTTTATATTTTCTTCTTTGGCAAATTTTTCTGCGTTTTGATAATTTCCCTGATAAAATCTAAGCCACAATAGGCTACCTACAATTACTCCATCAAAAACTCTATCTTCTACAAAAGCGTCAATTGTAAGATAACCAAACAATAAATTCCACGCAAGAGATAATGCTCCAGAAAAGTAATGCTTTGTGTAAATCTGTCCTGCTCCTGGAATAAAAAAAGATAAAATTTTCGCCAAAGGTTCAGAATATTTTTCTTTATGAACAGCATCGGATAACTTTCTTAACTCATGTTCATAGTCAATTTGAGCAAAACATTTTGATGCTTTCTTCCAGTCGTCAGCAAACATATAAGTCCAACCACGCCAGTAATTTATTTCATCTTTTTTATTATAAAATCTGTAATTAGCATCCATCGAATCAAGTAATTGTAATGCTCGATCTGTCGTTCTTCGTAAAATGTTTACCTTGACAATTTCAATTTGTGCGTTAAATCGTTGACTATCTTCTTTTGCATTTATATCAGCGAGAGTGAAATATTTTATTGCATCATCAAATCTTGCACCCTGTTTGTATGAATCACCAATTTTGAAACTAACTTCATAGGAGTATTTATTCCCCTCGTCAAAAAATAGTAAACGCTTAAATTCTGTAACCGCATCAAAATATAATTTATTTTGGTAAAGATTGTTTGCGTAATAATATTGTGTTTCCAAGGATGTCTGGGCATAAATAGAAAAAAAAATACCCGAAAAAGAAACAAACAGCAAAATTTTAAATTTATATCTCATATTTAATACTTTGGTGAAAAATAATTTTGTTCTTGAATATAAATTTGTAAATCATTCTCAAAATTGAATTTTATCCCAGCATTGTAAATCTGTGCTGCTGCATACGAACCATAAATATTACCTGCATAAAACATTGTTGCTAATCCTGTAAACAACCATCCTCTAAATTGATGGTCGGCATTGAAATTATCAATTGCAAGAAATACCATCAAACCTGTCATAATAAAGGCAGTAATTCCATCACTATATTCACCTAGAACAATTTTTCCAAGTCCGGGGATACCCGCTGACATTAAAGCGATTGACGTGGGATCAACATATTTCGGATTTTTCTTTCTCAAATAAAATTTTCTAATCTCATCTTTTTCTAAATCATCAAAATTTGAAAGAAAATCCGTCGAATCGGTTAAATAGATATTTTCGTATAACAACGAATAGTTTTTCAA
>JAFGPR010000293.1 GCA_016936095.1 Ignavibacteriales bacterium
ACTGGTTTGGAACTTTTCCAGAGTAGACAGAGAAGATGAGATTTACGCACAGGTAATGAGTGGAAATATTCCTGAATTTCAAAGGAATTTAATACCAATCACATTCAGTCAGACAATTAATAGCACAGCTTATAATGTTACCTATTATGTCTTGCCGGATTATCTTGCAATCGGTTGTGATACAAACTATTTTCTTATACCTATGACACCGATTCTTGCACAAAAAATATGCAATAAAATTGGTTATACCATGACAACTAGAAAAATGGTTGACCAAATATGGAGTAATGCAACAGTTAAATTAGCACCTTCACCGATTCCTCCGAGCGATACAATGACAACAGTACCCGTGTTTTGGCAACATAACGTAACTGTGTGGGGACAGAGAGAAGCAGTAATAGGAAGTCATCCATTAGGTGAATTAGTAGGTGGTGACAAAAAAGATGTCGTTATTTCAAATAAGATCTATGGAAATCCTCCACCTGATAGAGTGGTAATTTATGGCTGGCATTACACGAACGGAACGCCAATCCAACCACTTTATAGCGGACATGAAGCAACTTATGCTGATTATAGCCATGGTATAAGATTAGTTCAGGACAGCATAACCATAAATGGACAGCCAAACAAGATAACTACAATTTTACAAAATGATTCTTTGTACACGTTATTCAGCGATGAAGGAAGGATAGCAATTCCTTATTACCCTTTAAGTAGTGTGACAACCCCAGCACCATCAGCTTGGGGAGTAATATCTAATGATACTAGCAGCTTAAGATTAATTGTCAACAACAATCCTGATGTAACACATTTTTTAGTACATTTAAGTGCAGATGGAATAAATTTTACAAGTTCAATTTTGGTTGATAAAACTAGTCCAATATTAAACGGATTACAAAAAGATTCCACTTATTATATACGAATACAAGCTATTGGTGTTGACACAAGTACTTTTACCGAAGTTCTTGCTGGTGTCCCTTCGGATACGGGGAGAAAAGTTCTTATTGTAAATGGTTTTGATCGTTCATACACAGGAAATACATATAATTTTATAAGAATGCATGCAGCTGCAGTTAAAAATTATGGATATAATTTTGATTCATCAACAAATGAAGCGATAATGTATGAATTAATCAATCTAAATGACTACAAGATAGCCGATTATATTCTTGGAGTGGAAAGCACAATTAACGAAACTTTTAGCAGTACAGAACAATCAAAAGTAAGTTCATTTCTAAATAATGGTGGAGCATTATTTGTATCAGGTGCTGAGATTGCTTGGGACTTGGATTATATGGGTTCAACTACTGATAAAAATTTTTTTTATAATTACTTAAAAGCAGAATATATTAATGATGCCCCAAATGGTCAATCAAAGACTTATTATACAGCAGAAGGAATTGCCGGAAATATTTTCGATGGCATAACAAATATTACCTATGATAATGGAACTCATGGAACATATAACGTAGAATGGCCTGATGTGATAAATGGTAAAAACGGAGGTTCAAATGCATTAAAATATACAGGTGTTACTACAAATAATGGAGCAGGTGTTGTTCATAAAGGATTTTTTCCAAATGGAACCACAAATGGAGCAGTAGTATATTTTGGTTTCCCATTTGAAACAATTTATCCCGAGAGCAAAAGATTTGAAGTGATGAATAAAGTGCTCGAATATTTTGAAATTTTAAATGATATATCAAATGAATTTAATAAATTTCCAAATGAGTACAAATTATACCAAAATTACCCCAACCCATTTAATCCTTCCACAAATATAAAATATTCATTACCAGAAGCAGGAAATGTAAAATTATCTATTTATAATGTTCTTGGGCAAGAAGTTGAAACTTTAGTTAATGAATATAAAGAAGCAGGAAATCATTCGGTAAGCTGGGGTGCAAATAATTTTTCGAGTGGAGTGTATATTTACAAGTTAGAAGTAAATTCAAAAGTAATGCTTAACAAAATGATTTTATTAAAATAATAATTACTATTCTTTATTGGTTAAAAAGATACGCCAAGTGCTCTTTTCTTTTTTACATTTTATAATCAATATTTTATTATATTGCATTAGTTAATTTTTGTTCTTTAAATAAGTAATGCAAAAAATAACTATTAAAGGGAGAGTAAAATGAAACCTGCCAAATTTTTATTCTACCTGTTTTGTATACTTTTTTCTACAACAACAATTATTTCTCAATCAATTTATCCCGATACAACTATGTGGATAACTGATGGTAGGGTTGATGCTATTTCATTTGACACGTTCTACACTTATATTGGAGGAGACTTCTCTTATGTCGGACTGCGAACGGGTTGTGGAGTAAAATTAACTACTACAACCGACGATCCTGATATTACTTTTCCAGAAGTCAATGGAAGAGTCTATACTTGTGTTCCAGATGGTATTGGTGGTTGGTATATAGGTGGAGCATTTACCAAAGTGGGTACAGAGACAAGACAACATATTGCAAAAATAAATGCTGATGGGTCTGTTGGAAGCTGGGACCCTAGTACAAATGGTGAAGTCTATGCAATCACTTTTGATGGAAGTAATATTTATGTTGGTGGTTATTTCTCAATTGTTGGTGGAGAGAGCAGAAATAATATTGCAAAATTAAACTCAAGTGGTTTAGTTGATGCTACATGGAATCCAAATCCGAATTCATTTATTTACGCAATAGCAATTAATGGTACTGATGTATTTGTTGGTGGTGGCTTTTCATCCATTGGGGGACAAAGTAGAAATAGAATTGCGAAACTTAACAATACAGATGGTCAATCAGATGCTACGTGGGATCCAAATGCTGATTGGGATGTTCATACTATTGCTTTTAATGGTTCTGATATTTATGTTGGTGGTTTTTATACTAATATAGGTGGACAGTCAAGGAATGGCTTTGCCAAACTAAATAATACAAATGGCCAAGCAGATGCTACTTGGAATCCAAATTCAAATGGACCGGTAAATACAATTGTTTTTGATGGTAGTTACATTTATGTTGGTGGATATTTTTCATATATCGGTGGGCAAAGTAGGAATCAAATTGCCAAATTAAATATCTCAGATGCTACAGCAGAATTAAATTGGAATCCTAATGCAGATAATATAGTTAATACTATAATTAAATATGGAAGCGATATATTTGTTGGTGGTTTATTCACTAATATTGGAGGAAGCAACAGAAATTATATTGCTAAATTGAATAACACTGATGGTCAAGCTGATTTAGTCTGGGATCCATGTGCCTCATCCGGAATTTATACATTAGTATTGGATGGAACTAATATTTACGTTGGTGGAAATTTTAAATCAATTGGTGGAAAAGTATGCAACAACTTAGCACGGTTACATAACATAAATGGAAATTTAGATCCAGCTTGGTTACCTGAACCTAATGGTGATATATTTGCAATTAGTCAATCTCCAAATGAGATTTATGTCGGAGGTGATTTTGACACTGTTGGCGGACAATTAAGAAATAATATTGCAAAATTGAATAAATCAGATGGTTCTGTAGTCTTAGCTTGGGATCCGAACGCAGATGATATGGTTCTATCAATTTTAGTCGATGGTAATGATATTTATACTTCTGGGTGGTTTACATCAATAGGTGGTCAAACAAGAAATAATATTGCAAAATTAAATAATAGCAATGGGCAGGTAGATGCAAGTTTTATTTCTGATGCTAATGCTTGGATTGGAACTTTATTTCTAAATGGATCTGAATTATTTGTTGGTGGAGATTTTACAACTATTGGTGGACAAACCAGGAATCGAATTGCAAAATTAAATAAAACAAATGGTAATGTTGATGCAACTTTTGATCCTAATGCTGATGGTTATGTAAATATTATTGTAATGGATTTAAATGATATATATGTAGGTGGTAATTTTACAAATATTGGGGGACAGAATAGGAATTACATTGCAAAATTAGATAATATAAATGGTAATGCTGATGGTACCTGGAATCCAAATGCTGATAATAATGTTAATGCAATTGTATTAAATGGTATTGATATATTTGTAGGAGGCGAATTTGGAATTATTGGTGGTCAGAGTATATATCGAATAGCAAAATTAAATAATACTAATGGAGATGCAGATCCAACTTGGATTATATATCCAGATTATGATATTAATAAGTTATATGTTACTAATGATTACCTCTATGTAGGAGGTGAATTTGAAACAATAAATTATGAGCCACAAAGTTATTTTGCCCGTTTTGAACTTAATCCAACAAGTATTGAAAACTTAACATATCAAATTCCAAAAGATTACAAATTATATCAAAATTATCCAAATCCATTCAATCCATACACAACTATAAATTTTGAGTTACCTCGAGCAGGAAATATAAAACTTACAATTTATAATATTCTCGGACAGGAAGTCTCGAATTTGGTAAATGGATATAAAGAAGCAGGAAGTTACCAAGTATATTGGAATGCAAGTAATTTTTCGAGTGGGATTTACATTTATAAGTTAGAAGCTGATTCGAAAGTGTTGGTAAATAAAATGATCCTATTAAAATAAAATATAAATTGAATGAGTATAGAAATAGAGCGCAAATTTTTAGTAAAATCAGACGAATGGAAATTGCTTGGTGAAAAAATATTTTATCGTCAAGGCTACCTTTCAACGATACCTGGCCGTATAGTCAGGGTAAGAACAATCGAAGAAAAAGGTTATTTAACGATTAAGGGTTTAATGGTTGAATTAACACGTAATGAATTTGAATACGAAATACCTATAGAAGAAGCAAAATTCATCCTCGAAAATTTATGCGAAAAACCAATCATAGAAAAATATAGGAATAAAATAAAGATAGATGATGTCATTTGGGAAGTTGATGAATTTATAGGTGAGAATAAAGGATTGGTAATTGCGGAGGTTGAATTGAAAACTGAAGATCAAAAAATTGAATTACCATCCTGGATTGGTGAAGAAGTGACAGGTGACTTCCGTTATAGTAATTCTAATTTGACAAAAAATCCTTTTACTAAATGGTAAAAGGATTTCTTTTAATAATTAAAAATAATTATTTGCTTAATCCCAAGTCTTTGAATTTCGTTAGGTATTTCTTGGATTCATATTTAATAAATTTGCTTATTGTATTTTCTTTTTACTTTCCATTCCTAAAATTTTCTCAATTTTTTTATTTTAATAATAATTACTCTGAATTTTATTTTTTTGTTAATTTAACACAGGGAATTATTTAAAATTAATAAATTAAACTTAAAGACATGAAAATAAAACCTTTGATTTTATTACTCCAATTGTTTATTTTAAATAATCTTTTATCTCAAGAGTTTCAACCTATACCTGAATTATGGCAAAGAGTAACAGATTTGACTGGAACTTTATCTCCAGTTGAAATTGATAGTCTTGATAAAAAACTATTTCGGTTTGAACAGGAGAAAGGAAGTCAAATTGCAATTCTAATAATTCCGACAACACAACCTGAAACAATTGAAGAATACAGTATGCGAGTAGCTGAAAAATGGAAAATAGGACGAGATAGTATTGATGATGGTGTTATTTTAAC
>JAFGPR010000294.1 GCA_016936095.1 Ignavibacteriales bacterium
CTAATGTTGATTTCAATATTTTTATTACTCTCGTCAATTTCGATATTTCGAATTTTTGAATTTCTCGGAATTGTAAATGAAAATAATCTGTTGTTAAAATTGTTCTTCAAATAATCAATTTTTTCTTCACTTGTCAAAGTTGAAGAATTATCTTCAATTTTTTCTGAAGGACTGCAAGCAAAAAAGAAAATGAAAATCAAAGCAAACAAATTAAAGTATGTAGTTTTCATATTTTTCTCTTTATATGAAAAAAAAATTATTCATTAATTAAATTTAAGAAATCTAAATGAATTTATTATATGAAATATAAAGAAAGCGGCAATCAGATTTGATTGCCGCATTAATTTTCTTAGAATTGTATTCCAAGTGAAAAATAATGTACATCATTAAAATCACCTGCTGTAAGTCTTCCATGATCCTGATAAGCATAATCGACTTTGGCATAAATAGAACTAATTATTCTATATTTCAAACCTGCACCAACAGTAAAACCTTTTTCTGTATCTCGTTCAAATGCTGCATTATATCCTCCTCGAACGAAAAAGATATCATTCCAGGCATATTCCAAACCAAAATTAAGACTCTCAGTATTATCATTTGGATGAACAGCATCAATTGCTGTGGTCAAACGATGCGTATTATCCTTAACGATATCTGCAGCTATACCTACTCTAAACAATAGAGGTAAATCCCAACTATCTAATTCGACTTTTGTGTTTATCAGGTTTCCATCTCCTGCACCAGATTGATAGATAAGTAAAATATCTCTTCCATCAAGCTGCATTTTTGTTCCGAAATTAGAAACGCAAGCTGCGAGTCTAAACTCATTTAAAATAGGTATTTTGTAAAGCACTCCAATATCAATAGCAAAACCAACTGCTGACATATGCCAGATGTGTTCTCGAATGTATTTTGCATTGAAACCAATTGAGAAATTATCGGTAAGGTTGCGTGCATAACTTATTCCAATAGCCAAATCACCAAAAGAAAAATATTCACCCGTCCCTTCGGGATTCTCTAATGTTCTAACTATCATATCTTCAGTCGATAGAACCGATACAAACGCACCTATCGTTCCTATTCCATCAATGTATGTAGCAACACCAGCAAAGTCATAGTCAATATCAGCAAACCAATTTATGTGATTAAAACCAGCTTCGCCTGTATTTCCACTTGCTAAACCAGCAGGATTCCAATAAATGGCAGAAATATCATTAGCAGTTGCTGTAAAAGCACCACCCATACCAATGGCTCTTGGACCTATGGGTATCTTTAAAAATTGTGCTGCCGTTGTTCCGGTTTTTGATAAGGTTTGAGAATAAACATTACCAATTACTATCATTAACAATGCAGCAACAAAGAAATATTTTATTTTATTCATTTATTACTCCTACAATTATTTAATCAAAGCAAATTTTACTAACTTCTCTCCTATACCCGGAGCATCAACATGAGCTATATACAGTCCATAAGCAACACTAAAACCATCGGTATTTAATAGATTCCAAAACTCCCTACCATTGTCATAACCTTCATCATGCTCAATTACTTTAACTAAATCACCACTGACGGAAAATATTCTAATCGTACATCTCGGAGGAAGATTTTCAAAATATACTCTTCGCTCTCCACGTGATTGACCGGGCAATTTGTTTGTTGGCTCAATTTCACTAAATCCTACATAAGGGTTTGGTACAACATAAATCTGGTCAAGACGCGAAGAAGCTAATTCATTATCAATATAACCTGCTGAAGTTGTTAACGTAAATTCATCAAGCCCATCGAAAGGTCTATGAGTGGCAATAAACAATACATCTCCATCAGTTGGTAATATAGGTATTATATTTGTATCAGCTGGTAATTTTATTACTACTCCCCATCCAACAGTATCTTTGGTTGGATTACCTGTTGAACCAGGCCAGAAAATTACAATTTCTTCATTTGGATCCCATTGAAAATTTTTTGTTGCTGGATATGTTTCCATCAGAAATGTAAGAACTTTTACAGGAACCCCACCCGTTACTTCCGAAACAGAGTATTTAACCGGTCGTTTTTTACCATCTGACATAATTGCAGAATCTATTTCAGTTGAAGAAAATGTAACTTGGTAATCAGCTCTTCGTAGTTTTTTATTTTTAAGTCCACTGCTATTTAATTTTGCGAGAAAATCTAAATTTGCAGCTCCCTGTATCCATTCAGATTTCACAGTATCATAACTTAACGCTGGTTCATCGTACACTTTCAAACGTATACCATCAAATACAGAATTAAAGTCTTCTCCATTTAAACCAGTACTTTGGTAAATAGGATAATACCTATAAGAAATATTATAAGTATCTGTACTTGCCATTCGACCTGAAGTTCTTCTAATCGAACCGCGTTTGATGTTAATAATGTAATCTACTCCATTTATGTATTTATTACCTGATTGATCAGTAACAACAAGCAAGCTATCATTTGCAATATTTCTATGATTCAAATTAGTAAAATTAGTGTCGTATAAATTAAATGATTGAGAGAATACTGTTGCATCTAAAACAGAGTAATTTGATTCCTTGACTTTACCTAAATCTTGGTCAACTGAATCATCAAATAAAATATAATAATCAGTACTGTTTTTTACAGCAAGATTATTCAATATTTCAAAGCCAATTGAACCAGTTCCAATACCCGCGATATGTGAAACGTTACTCGATGTAATAGTCGGAGAAACAAAACCACTCGCACGAGGACCAGGTATTACCTGAACTGTATTATCGTCAAATTTAAATTGATTAGTAATTGGATCAAGAGTTATTTTCTTTGTTGTTTCTGAAGGTGGAATACCAATACTATCACCATGGTCATATGCAACTACAGCATAATAATAGGTTTGTCCATTAATAACATTATTTGTGTCAACAAAAGAATGAACAATATCGGAATTATTACCAAGATAATATTGAATACCTCGGCCTTGATAAGGGATTGGATGAAACCCTTCCCAATCATTGACTAAATCCCATTTTGCTTCAAATCCATTAATATCCTTTAATGGTTCACTTAAAAATGGTGAACCTTTTCCATCGGTAATTACTTGAATATCATTAAATGTATGGTCAGTACTTCTATAAATTACATAACCCTCGAAATCTTTTCCAGTAATTGGATCTTCGCTATTTTCCGCTTTTGTGTCCCAATAGAGAGTTACTTTTTTATCATCCGGAACAGCCCAAACTGTTGGAGTTGTTGGTGGTTTGAAGAACCTGTAATTTTGATTGTATATTGTTTGTATTGTTTCAGCACCGGTCAATAAGTCGTCTAAATCCCAACCACAAACTAATGCCATCGAAATTCTCTTGGTCTCACCCTTTTTAAGCGAGATATAACCAGAACTATAGATAAAAACAATATCTTGATTTTGAGTAATATCACCGAAATTTCTTGGATTACATCTGAACCACATAGCTTTATCATCGGAAACATTGCCACCTGTGCTCCAGGTCCAGCTATTAAAACTTGTAAGACCAATTTGGTCAGCTTCATCTAAATCCGTCAACTCGAAATTTGGCTCACCTGGATACAAAGGATCAACATTGCCATCCGGCATCTTCTGTCCTGGGGTTGGATTACCATCACCTTCACCAAGATCGTTAGTATTTGCTATACCATCTATCCCTAAATCGTCCGTTTCTGGATTCCAATCACCATCATTGTCAATTCCATCATCCTGTCTTTCATCAATCATTCCGTCACCGTCATTGTCAATCCCATCATCAGGCTGACCAGGACTTTCAAGGAATTTACAACCAAGATATCCTAAGGGTAGACCTGATCTTCCCTTCATATCGGGATCCCAGAAATATACCATACTTCTCGCATAAACCGGAATATTATCAACATTAACACTATCTGTTGAATACGGAGGAATAAAATAACCATTGTCGTCTGTGTTTTCAGGAGACCCACCACCTAAATCAGGGTCACCATAAATTCCAAAAATAACTGTATCTAAATCTTTATCACTAATATTAGTTATTGTATAGACAAAAAATATTGCATTTTCAGCTAAAGCGTTGCTCCATTGAAATGCTCTTCCTTCAATAACCACCCCAATTCCTTTTCTGGTCGTATCACTATGAAACGGATAATATTTAAATTCATCATTATCTCTGTCATCCATAGCCCAAAGAACTTCGAGGTCAGCATTAAGAACATCCTGCGATAGATAACCCGGCCAAACATACTTACCGAGTGCTGGATTGTACCACCTTCTTGGCCAACTATCCGGCTTTCCATCACCATCAACATCCTCTGCGGGCATTGAGGCCATATACGGTTGATCGGGATCTGCATAATCTGGTAATGGCTGCCACTGCCAAAGTTTCCCTTCGGGAGAAACGTCACGCAATCCAGTATATGGATAATCCCAGAGAGCATCTGAAACAATATATTCTTTCTCACCATCTTCATCTTTTACTACTGAACCAACAAAAGGACAGAATTGAAAAACATAATCCAAATCATGCCAAATAAAATTATTCACTCCACGAATCAATCCATATCCAGGACCAATACCACCATAATTATAAACATTTGTACTTACCTTATTCCCATTCATAAAAAAGTGTTTTCTATCTTCCTGTCCACTTGTTTTATATAATTTATTCCCATCTCCTTCTGGTTTGAAGCGTGAGTAATCAGTTTCATTAGAAATTGTGGAAGTTGTTACGCTTTTATGAATTAAATTTTTAACTGCCTCAATTTCTTTCTTTTTCAGTTCGCTTTTGTCTTGTCCAAAATTTACAAAATTGAAAAGAACGAATATTATTACTATAAAAATTGAAATTACAAATTTATTTTTTCTCATTAGTTTTCTCCTAAATTAAAATTCAAATGATAAACCGAGTTTAACATTTCTTGGAGCGCCATAATAACTTGGAACATTAAAATAATCACTAGTAGGATGAACACCCGCTACTCTTTCTGCAAGTCTGTCTGTTTCTTCTGCAGAACCATATTTGGATTGTAATGTATAAGTCGAACGGCCTGTATCGGTATATATCAGTCTTTCATTAAGTGTATCAAATAAATTATATACTTTTAAAAAGAAACGTATTTTATAATTTGATATTACAAAAGTTTTATCAGCCATTAAATCAACAGTCATTTGTGAAGGTCTGCGATCTGAATTTACTCTTAAATAGACCAAATTATCAGTCAATTGTGGTGTGTAAGGTAAACCGGTACCAATTCTTCCAACTAAAGTAACATTCCAATCGCTAGGTTCTCCAACTGAAAATGTACCATTTAGAGTATGTGATTGATCCCAGGTAAGATAAACTGGTAATTTTTCCGGCTGCCTTCCTGATGAGATATCAATAAAGAACGCATTCGGATCTGTATCGTTTCCTTCAGCAACCTGAAATGTATAGTCTAAAGTAAATCCAAAGTTACTGCTTTGTGTTCTCCTTTTTGTCATCGAGAAGGTAACACCTTTTATATTTGCATAATCTTTATTAACATATTTATAATATGTTTCATCACCGCTAATTCTAATAGTTTGTGTTGCAAGTAAATCCCTTACATCTTTATAAAATCCCGTCACATTAAAAGCTAAATCATCAGACAACTGCTGTTGAAGACCTAATTCGTATGTAACTGTCCTTTCGGGATTTAAATTAGCATTTCCGAATGTTGGAAATCCTGAAGCAAGACTTGCCTTAAATAAAGGATTTGCATATAAATAAGTAAATGGAGGCATCTGATAAAAATGTCCATAAGAAAAATGGATAATCCCTCTATCCGTAATTGGGAATGAGACACCGAGTCTAGGACTAATTTGATGTTTTGGTTCAGAACGATTATACCAACTTTTATCTATTGGACTGAATAAACTAACATTTGGATTTTCAAAATAATAATTATCTGGTAGATATCTTGAATCCGCCCAAAAATAATCATATCTTAATCCAACATTTAAGATTAGTTTATCAAACTCCATTTTATCCTGAACGTAAGCGGATACTTCAATTGGATATTTAACATAACTATTTCTATAAGGTGAAGTAACAGCAAGAACAGTCGGAGTAAAATATCTAACAGTATCACGCATAACTGTAAAACTTTCATAATTCAATTTATGATATCTTCCAAACAAGCCAAGCTTTACTTCGTGATTATTTGTTATTTGACTTGTAATATCAAATTTACCTGCGATAGTTCTTGAACGTTGATAATAATGACTATTAGAACTACCCCCAGTAATAAAAGTATAATTTGCAGGTGCTGAATATTTGTAACTTGGTTGATGTCTTGGATCAGGATGAAGTCCATCTAAAGACATACCAGCATAAAAATCAACTTCGTTTCCATTTTCATCTAATAATGGAAATAAATATCTTTTATAATCATCAAAATTAATAGATCCTTTTAACTCATAAAAAGTTGTATTGCTAATTGCATGACGAATATCGATTGCATTTAACATTGACCAGGAGTAACCGGTAGGATTAGCATCCGTATTATACTTCAAATCGTGACTGTAACCTTGAGATTCACCTGCTGAGTAGAGAAAATCATAATTGATCTTCAGTGTGGGAATAGGTTTAAATGTTAATTTTCCCGTAGTAGATATTGATTTGCTCGGATTCATAGCTATAATAGAACTATCTCCTGTCATAGCAACAACTATGTCATTCGGATCCATTGGATTTCTTTTTATTGAATCTGTTATGCTATGTTCCCGAATACCATATAACCACCCTTTGCTATCATCAAAACGTGCTGAAGCAAAAAACGACACATATTTATTTAAAAGTGGTACTGGACCACTAAATGTACCTTCAACAATATAATTATTCAAAGCATCAAAATCATCAACATTAAAAAATACTTCATCTCTTGAACTAACATAATCGCCTGTGTAGAAACTAATATTACCACTATATTTCTCGCCACCTTCTTTTGTAATAGTGTTAACAACACCACTCAATGCATTGCCATACTCAGCGTTGAAAGTACCACTGACAACGGACAATTCCTGAATCGCATTTGTTGCAATAGAAACAGTATTAGTATTATCAAATGGATTTACAACAGATACACCGTTAACAGAATATGATATTTCATTTGTTCTACCTCCTCTAATATGCAATTCACCACCAGTTCCTTGAGTAATGCCAGCTTGAAGACGAAGAATACCTGAAATACTTTCAACCGGCAAAGTCTCAATTTGTGTTGCGTCAACAACAGTATGAGATGATGTAAGATCCTGCCTGATTAAAGGTGTTTCCGCTCGGACAACAACTGTTTCAACAAGAATATCCTCTGAAGCAAGTTCAAAATCAAGTCTAGTCGTAAAGTCAGCTGATACTTTAACATTTTCAATTCTCTTCTTTTGAAGCCCTACACCCGAGGCAATAATTGTATAAGTACCTGGTGGGATGTTGTTAATAATAAAAGTACCATCAACTGCAGAAGCTGCTCCCATCGAAGTTCCCTCGATAATAATATTAATCCCGATTAATGGCTCTCCGGTTTCCGCGTCAATAACTTTACCAGCAATTTTGCCCGTGTTACCAGCATATAAATTGATAACTGAAAATGATAAAATGAAAATCCATAATAAGGACAAGAATGGTCTTTTCGTCATTTTACCTCCGTTAAAGATATTTTTAAATATTAGTTATTAAAATATAAATCTTTTAAAAATAATTAAAAATTTTATTAAATAAAAATGAATAATATTTTAAAATTAAAAAAGCCGTGAAGAAAAGTCTCCACGGCTTTAAAGGTGTCAAAAAGAATTTATTTCATCAATGTCATTTTTACTGACTTTGAGAAGTTACCATATTGTAATGTATAAATATAAACACCACTCGAAACACTTTGATTATAATTGTTAGTTCCATCCCAAGTTACTTCGTAAGAACCTTTCATAAATTCTTGATTGTTAATAAGAGTTTTAACTTCTTGACCTAAAATGTCGTATACACGTAATGAAATTTGTTTATTCATTGGTAATGAGAATCTAATATTTGTTGTTGGATTAAATGGATTTGGATAGTTTTGTTCGAGAGTGTAATCATCTGGAGTAATAACAGTAAATTTCTTGCTTTCGATGCCTGTACCTGTATATTGCAAAACTTTAATATTTATTTGATTTTTCATTGGTATATTGTAAATACTTTCAGTCCAAGTCGAATCACTAACCCAAGTACGATAAGTAACTTCAGTCGAATCCCAAGCATTTTGTTGATTTGCAAGAACTAAATCATCTTTACCATCTCCATCAATATCTCCAGTGCTCATTTTTACAATTACTGGGCTTTCCCAAGCAGTATAATTATATTCAGTATCAATGATTCCCGTTGAATCATTAATAGTCATTTGAGTAAATTGATCTTCTTCAAAACGTGGATATGCTGTCCAGAAGGAATAAGAATTTGAATCAAGCACAGAACCAACTCCATCGTGCTCAACACCAATAACAGTGTATCCGTAAGCACCACCCAAATAGATTTCATCTCTTCCATTGTTATTGAAATCTGCTGCTTCAATACCCCAAAATTGTCCGAAAGGATCACCAGATATTCCCCTAAAACCAATAATATCAAACTTTGTTGAATCCCAAATGTAAACACCTGTATCACTTGAAGTAAAATTAACAACGCTTAATGCATAATTAGAATATGTAATACCAGCAATTTCATCGTCGCCGTCACCATCGAGATCAGCTGGTTGAATACCCATATATGCTACAAAATCACCATAATCATGTGTATATTCATGATAAGCATTTAATTTAGCATCAGCAACTGGTGTTGGATATCTGTAATTATCTGTTCCTTTTACATCAATAGAATAAAATCCATAATAATTATAGAAATGATTCACAATTTCAATATTTCCGTCACCATCAATATCTGTTGGAACAGAATGCCAGTGTGACCCACCAGAGAATCTTGCTTCTGTTTCCTGTCCTTCAATTTGCCAAGCACCAAAACCAGGATATTCACCGGTAACACCTAAAATATATACCTTGTTGTCAGCATTTTGGAATATCAATTCACTTCTTCCATCATCATCAAAATCATAAACTGTTCCTCTTTCTCGTTCTGTTCTAAAATCTCCTGTAGCACCTGAGAATGGATTTGGAACAGGTAGAGTAAAAGCTGGTGTGGTTCCGAAATTATTATCTCCTTCACATTCCCAAACTTGGACTTCACCTGTCCATCTTGGACCTACTGGAAAAACAATTTCCATATTTCCGTCACCATCCAAATCACCATATTGAACCCAACGAGGTGTTGAGTTAGGATTTGAATCAAATTGTTTTGGTGAAGACCATACTAATTCCAAGGTATCATTTCCTAAATATTCAAATACATGAACCTTTCCACCATTTGAATAATCAGTTGCTAAAACCTCTGGATTACCATCACCATCTAGATCATCAGTTACCAGAACTGAACGAACACCAGGGTCGTTTAGATAGGCTGTTAAAGAATCCACTAGGCTTGAATCCTGTGCTTGTCTGTCATACAAAGCAAATCCACTAAACTGCGAATAAGCTAGAGAACTAATTGCAATAAAAACTACAATTGAAAATAGTTTCCTCATGAGAAACCTCCTTATTTTAATTAAAAAAAATAAATTTAATTTACTAAAGTTAAATATTTTTCTACTTGACTTAAATAATAAGAACTAGGATAATCTTTTTTTATTTTTTCAAGCAATTCTTTTGCTTTTTCAATTTCTTTAACTTCAATATAATTAACCGAAGCATAAAACAAATATTCAGGATTTAGTGGATTATGCTCAGAAATATTTGCAGCTTCTAAAAATAAATCAGCAGCTTTTTTATATTCCTTCTTTGTTTCGTTGCAACCAGCAGCACCGGCAAGGGCTGTTGCTTCGAATAAAGGATTGGAACCAGAATAATCTGAATAATATTGCATTGCCTTATCTATATCACCTGTAAAACTATAACTATTTGCTAAATAAATTTTTGCAGCTTCTCCATTTTCACTACCGCTATATTCATCTGCAATTTTTTTAAGTCCAAGGACATCAGTTCCTGGTATTCCATTAATGGCTTCCTGATAATTTCCTTGCTCATATAAGGGCATTACCTTTGCCAATTCAGTTGCAGCTTTAATATTGTTTTCTTCAACACTTCCACGGTATATAAAAAAGATTAGAACAATTGCAGCAACAACACCCAATCCAATGAAAATACGAGTTTGATTTTCTTCGTAAAATGATTTCGCTTTACTAACCGATTTAATTAAAGGATCTTCTTTCATTACTCGGCGGGTTAATTTCTTTTTCTTCGTTAACAAATTTTCTCCTAAAATAATAATAATTTGGATTTAAAAATATAAAAATTATTGCTTATTACAAAGTTACTTTGATATGATTAGAAAAAATCCAAGCATTATTTTCTAAATAAACTTCAATTCTGTAAACACCCTCTTTTTTAATAGGAAATTCTGCTTCACAATTATTCAACTCGCTTACTTTTTTACCGTTATGGATTAAATTTATATCTGCGCTAGCATTTGGTAATAAAACTCTTAATTTCAATTTGTTACTCAATTTAACACTATCCCCCATTAGATATATCTTTTTTCCATCTTCAGCAAAAAACCTAAATCCTTTTGCATCACCATGATAATAATTTGCAATAAAACATCTTCCATTTGACAAAGCACTTAAAACATTTGCGCAAGTTTTATTTATTTTCTCTGGAGTATTTTCCTTTTCAATCTTATTCTCTAAAAAAATATGAGTTCTAATTGATTTGAATAATACTTTGTAAGGAAAAAGTTCAAATTCAAAAAAGCCGAGTAAATTGACTTTGTGAGCGTGGGCATCTAATCCTCCAATACCAACAACTTTCCTTTCAAGATTGAGCTTATCCCACATACGTAAAGCTTTTTTTGTTGGTGCTTTGATTGATCTTAGCGGATGAATAAAGTAGTTATATTTATTTGCTTCAGTTAAACCTTCCATCCATTCAGACATATGATTCCAAATCTCAATTCCATTAAAATCCTTAGTTGACCAATCAGTCCAAGGATAAGGAGGATGTTCTTTCATTGATGAACGTTCCTCAAATGGATGAGCAATAAAACCTATTCCACCTGCATTTTTTATTTCTTCAACATATTTATTAGCAGGCAGTCGTGTTGAAGGTGTTTCATCTATTCCGAAAGCCAGGTAATGATTTTTATTTGTCTTGTCATTTATCTCGCATCCGACGATAACGAGTGTATTCTTAAACCATTTTTGATAACCATCTTTTTTAGCTCTCAGGGTGTTGTGGTCAGTTAAAAAAATAAAATCAATACCCATTTCACTGGCAGTCTTTGCAATCTCTTCAACTTTCCCCGTTCCATCAGAATATAACGAATGAATATGTATTGCAGCAATGTATTCGTACATAAAATAATTCTATCAATTATTTAAAATTAAACTTCTGACAAAGTTACATATTTTGTCGAATTCTCTTTTATATAAGATGAAAGTTTGTTTACAAGGATTTCAACCCTTTCATTTTCTGCGTCATCAAATTTTTCGTAAGAATCTGCATTATCAAAAATATAAATTTCTTCGAAGAACCCGCTTTTTGATTTGTCCTCAAAAATCGAATAACTTTCTAATCCTTCTGCAGAAACGATATTTTTTAGTTCACGAATTGTTTCTAAATATTCATTTCTTTTTTCAGGTTTAATTTCATACCTGACCGAAAAAATAATTTTTCCCATTTGTCTTTCCTATATTAAATTATTATATGTCCTTCAAAATCAATTTTCGCTGGTCCTGTTAGCGAAATATCAGCAAACTCATTATTAATATATTTAAAATCAACAATTAATTCATTCTTATTTTTTGTACAAACTTTAATTGGTGGTTTAGAATTTGAGTTTAGGAATGAAATCATAGCAGAAGCAACAGATCCAGTTCCACACGCATAAGTTTCATCTTCAACTCCTCTTTCGTAAGTTCTAATCAAAACTTTATTGTCTTCTAACTTTATAAAATTTACATTTGTTCCACTTGGTTTAAAATAATCAGCATATCTGAATTTTTTACCTAATTCAACCACTGAAAACTGATCAAAATTATCAATCTCAGATCTCATTTTTTTTAGATCTTCATAATTTATCACTAAATGAGGTGAACCATTATCAATGAAATTGCCTACAATCTTTTTATTTTCTATTTCCAAATTAAAATTTAATTTAATTTCTTTTGGTTCGTTTAGATTGAATTGAATAAGTTCTGTACTAATTATTTCACCAGAATATTCAGTGTCTTTACAAATAAATTTAGTCTTGTTATTCTTTACTCTATTAGTTGTATTTGCATAATGAATTGCGCATCTTGAACCATTTCCACATAAAGAACCTTCATAACCATCTGCATTGAAATATTTTAATTCAAAATCATATCCATCAATATCACTTATTAATAAAATTCCATCAGCACCGATTGAAGTCCTTCTTTGACAAAGTTTACTGATAATTTCAGGATTAATTTCCATCTTACCATTCAATCTTTCGTCAAGAAGAATAAAATCATTCCCAGCACCATTAAGCTTTGAAAAGAAAATTTTTTTCATATTAAATATAAAATTAACTTATAATTATAATTTATGCAATAAAAAATTTTAAAGATAGATTTTTTTTATAAATTTAAGTAAATATTTATTATTTGAACCAAAATCTATCCACATAAAGTCAGTAGAAAATGATTTCCAATTACAGTCGTTTGAAAAATATATTTGTACATTATATTCAATCAATAAATTATGCAACAAAATTTTTTCATTTTCTAAATTAACAAAAAATATTTTTACTATTTGAATTGAAAATGGTTTTGGTCAAACCTTAATAACACATAAAGTTCTTGTAAGATATAACCGTATTATCTTATTCCCAAAGATTATCTTAATTATATAAGATAATAAGATTATTTAAACTGTCTAGCCAATTGAGTTACTAAGGTTTATTTTTATTCGTTTGGTTGTTTTTATATAATTGAAAATTATTGGAATTTGAAATTTTAATTTGAAAATTACATTTAGTGGAGGTGGCGGGAGTTGAACCCGCGTCCGAAATTACCCCTCAATAAACATCTACACACATATTCTATTTATTAATCTCGCTCACTCAACGCGAATAGACACGCTTTGAATGAACCAACCTGAGAAAATTTTCGCCTTCTCTATTCAAGTATTCGAGTCGGCTATCATACCTAAACGACGCTCATTCCAACCCCGATATGAAAGAGTCGAAAGAACGGCTACTTAAAAAATTAAGCAGCTAATGCGTAAGAATAGTTATCAGTTATTTTTTTTGTCGCTGTTTAACGTGTCTTCGACAAACACGGTGCGCCATTTA
>JAFGPR010000295.1 GCA_016936095.1 Ignavibacteriales bacterium
AATGTTTCTTATTCTTGGGATTTTGATACATTGATTTTTGTTAGGTAATGTATTAAAAATTTTTCTTTGAAAGTATATTCGGTTTTTGTAAATTTGTTTTATTTTTTAGAGCTTTAACTAAGAAAATGGAATTTAATAGTTAGTTAGACTGAGAAAACAAGAAAATGATATACTGAATAATTTTTTAGTATATCATTCTTTGTTAGATGAAATATTGAAGCAATAACTTATTTATAAATTATGAATTATAAAAATTTTCAACTAATTGTAAAAGATTGTTATACTGAAACTACACGCAGTATAACATTCTAAGAAGTAAATGTTCGTGCAGTATAATTATAAGTTAGGCATTTAGAAGTATGATAAATTATATATTAATTTCTTTAAAAATGAAAATTGTAGTAATTGTAGTCATATTCTTTATCGGTACAATGGCTGCTCAAAACTCTATTAATATTCCCAAATTAGGTACTATACAAATTAGAGAAATTGATGGAATGGAAATGGTTTATGTCCCTGCTGGAAGTTTTGAAATGGGTAGCAGCGATAAACAATTAGATGATGCCATGGAAGAGTGTAGAAAGTTTTATCATAGTGAGAAAGATTGCCAAAAATATATTTACAAAGAAAAACCAAAGCACAAAGTAACACTTGATGCCTTCTGGATAGATAAAACAGAAGTAACAAATGCGCAGTTCTGTAGATTTCTTAATACCAATGGGAATCAAATCGAGGAAGGAGTATATTGGTTTGAACCTGGTGCTGGTTCCCGAAACGTATTATATGGATATATTGAAAAGTTAAATGAGAAGTTTATTCCAAAAGAGGGATATGAAAATTATCCTGTTATTGAAGTTTCTTGGTACGGTGCATCTGCTTATTGTAAATGGATTGGAGGCAGACTTCCTACTGAATCTGAATGGGAATATGCAGCAAGAGGAATTAATAATTTTGTGTATCCATGGGGAAATAATTTTAATGGAAGGTTTGTAAACTATCGTGATTCGAGTTTTATATTTGATAATTATGGTAAAGATACATCCTTCAATGATGGTTATCCAAAATGGTCGCCAGTTGGAACTTACCCCAAAGGTGCCAGCTGGTGCGGTGCATTGGACATGTCCGGAAATGTTCACGAGTGGGTTAACGATTGGTGGTCAGAAAACTATTATGCAATTTCACCTATTAAAAATCCAAAGGGACCGGATAGAGGAACTCTAAAGATTGGACGAGGCGGGTCTTGGTATGATCCAAGTTGGCATGTGCGCTCAAGTTATAGAAAGGGATTATCATTATCTTCTGCACGTATGCACTGGATTGGTTTTCGATGCGTTATTCCGATTAAATAGAAAAATGCCTAATCCGCCAATCAAGGCGGACGCCGTTTTCGCATTCGGCATTTTCATAATTATTGGTTTTGTTCTTCCGTGTATTGTTGCTTTGTAAAGTAGTTCTGTTAAATAAATTTTTTAATAAATAAAAAGTTGTTGCTGTTAGTTGGCATTACTGTTTTGGGGCGCCACTTATCGGCAACGCCGTTAGGCAAATGTTTAATATCTATATTATTATATGAGCAGAAATAGACAAAAATCTATAATATGGTTCTTAATTGCATTATTCTTGCCGGGTTTTATTGCTATTAGTATTTTCGGTGGTGGTACTGCTGCAATTGTTTTAACAAGTATTATCATTTGGTCAATTGTAGCTATTTCAACAATACTGATAATGAACACTAAAACATTATCTTCTACGCCTAATACTTCTCAAAAAGTTTTTTATAAAAATATGGATAACGAATGTCCTTTAAGTAATATACAAATTGAAAATACTATTAGTAATATAGGATTAAAAAATGGTTATTATGATTTTGATTCATATGACTTTATTGAAAAATGTCCTATCGGTGTAAAAAATTGTGATATTTTAACTAAATCTGAGAATAAGATTCCTTGTGGCAGACGATTAGGTAGGTATCGTACAGAAACACATAGAATTATAGATCAAAGCAATAATTCCGGGAAAAGAGGGAGAAAATGGAAAGTGCAAACCAACATCCCTTTGATTAGCGGTATTATTAAACCAGCTACATTTATTGAAATACCACCCATAACAATTGGTCACAAACGAGCTTTAAAGTGGTATTCCTCGCACAGTTTTCTAAAAATTAAGGAGGCATACGATAAAGTATTTGGATACAACAACGTTTACTTTAGAGTTATTGATAAGGGTGTAACAGCAATTTCACTCGATCTTAATTGTCCCAGTTTTCTTGGAATTAACGCCAATAGAAATGATGAATCGTGTTATATCTATACTAATTCAATAGTAAAGCCATTGAACTCATACATTGCATTAAAAAGAGATTTTGATCAACACAAAAAAACAATTAAAAGAATTAGTGCAGAAGAAAAAGCAGTCATAAAATACATTAGATACTCTTTGCAAAATAAATTATCACTTATGAATCTTCCTGAGGGGTATTATTTTCTGAATAATGAATGGAGATTTCTAGATTTCAATCAAGGAGGGAAAAAATCTGATATTCTTGGAATCAATATAAATAATGGGTCTTTAGTAATAATTGAATTTAAAAGTAATAAGAGTAAACGTAATACGGCTATTGAGCAAGTTAAACTTTACTCTTCTTTATATCTTAATGCAAAAACAGAATATGACAATTTTTTCGGCTTACAATTTTGTGCAATATGTAATTTATACCTTGGTAATGATCAACATAACAAAGAGCTAGAGTTTAATTTAAAACCCGAATTATTTATTGCATATCCAGAAAATAATGATATTGTGATCGAAAAGGTTTTATAAATTATTTGCCTAACCAGCTTTTCCACACGACCGCATTTTAAATGCGGCATTGTTCAAGCTTTCGGGTTCGGTTAAAAAGGTAAGCATTGCTTGTAACATTGTTCTATTAAATAATTTTGTTATAAATTATTGGCAATAGCTTTTCAGTTCGGCTTTGTTGTTCTTGGCGAACGGGTGAAAAGCCACGCCGTTACATCTACAAATTCAATTCAAGTTTTTCTAATTAATTTTTCTTATTTTGCAAATATGAAAAAAGAATTTATGTGCTAATGAAAACAACTCATTTAATAATAAATGGTGATTCCCGCAAAATGCAAGAACTTGAGAATGAGTCTGTTCATCTTGTTATTACCTCACCACCCTATTGGCAATTGAAAGATTATGGTTCTGAAAAGCAATTGGGATTTAATGATAGTTACGAAAGTTACATAAACAATCTCAATCTGGTTTGGAATGAATCCTATCGAGTTTTAAATAAAGGTTGTCGTCTTTGTGTGAATATAGGAGATCAATTTGCGAGAGCAGTTTATTATGGACGCTATAAAGTCATTCCAATCAGAACAGAAATTATAAAATTCTGTGAGAGCAAAGGATTTGACTATATGGGAGCTATAATATGGCAGAAGGTTACAACTTCAAATACTACCGGTGGTGCAACTGTTATGGGTTCATTTCCTTATCCACGAAATGGAATCTTAAAAATAGATTATGAATTTATATTACTATTCAAAAAACCTGGTAACCCACCCAAACCAAATAAGGAATTTAAAAAATTATCAGTGATGACTAAAGATGAGTGGAATACGTATTTCCAGGGTCACTGGAATTTTTGTGGGGCAAGGCAAGATAATCATTTGGCAATGTATCCTGAAGAATTACCTAAAAGATTAATTAAGATGTTTTCTTTTGTTGGTGACACTGTATTAGACCCATTCCTTGGTAGTGGAACTACTTCGTTAGCGGCAAAGAATCTTAATAGAAATTCAATTGGTTATGAAATAAATCCTGAATTTATTCCAATCATTAAGGATAAACTTTCACTTAACAAAAAAGATTTTTTTGATGAAAATACCTATAGTTTTATTTCACAAGAAAAGCATAATTATAGTTTTGAAAAAGAAATTGAGAATTTACCTTACAAGTTTAAAGATCCACACAGGTTTGACAAAAAAATAGACCCCAAGAAACTCCAATTTGGTTCTAAGCTGGACAAGAATGGAAGCAAAAGAGAAGAATATTTTTCTGTTAAAGAAGTTATAAGCCCCGAAGTAATAAAATTAAATAATGATTTAATTATAAGGTTAATTGGGGTTAAGGAAAAATCTGAGATTAATGGTCAAGCTAAAGAGTACTTAATTTCTAAAACTAAAGGTCAAAAAGTGTTTTTAAAATATGATGAACAGAAATATGATGAGAATAATAGATTGCTCTGTTATCTTTATTTACAGAATAAAACTTTTATTAATGCCCATCTTATAAAAGAAAGACTTGTATTAGTTGATATGTCAATAAATTTCAAATATAAAAGCAAATTTCTTCAATTAATCGGTAATCAGAATGGCTAAAGAATGGATATTAAATAGTGTTATGAATCGTTTTCAATTAAACTTTAAGAGAAATGTTGGTCCTACATCAGAATCAATAAGAAAGTGCTCCCCTAAATCTCTCGAAGAATGGGAAGAATACTATTTTAAGAATGTAAAACCTAAAGAGCATATCACTGAACTCGGTAAAAAACTTTATGTTAAAATAACTGAAGTTGTTCAAGCTGAACTTGACGATATAAC
>JAFGPR010000031.1 GCA_016936095.1 Ignavibacteriales bacterium
AGAGATGTTTTGGAAGGAATCATTGAAGAAATATTTGGCATTATGGTCAAAAAGAAATTTGGTCTTGATGCAAAGTATGAAGTTGTAGTAAATATGGATAAAGGCGATATAGAAATATTTTTAGAACGTCAGATTGTGGATGTTGTAGAAGACCCGAATATGCAAATCAGCATTGACGAAGTAAATGCTCAAGGAAACGAAGATGAATTAGAAGTAGGTGATGATTATGTCGAAAAATTACCATTTACTTCGTTTGGAAGAAGATTAATTAATTTAGCCAAACAAAGTTTAAATCAAAGGATTCATGATATCGAAAAGGATACTGTGTTTAATGAATATAACAGTATGATAAACGAAATTATTGTTGGTGATATTTATCAGACAAAGAAAAATGATATTATGGTTATTCATAATCGTAATGAGTTGTTATTACCCCGCAACGAACAAATACCAAAAGAGAAATACCGCAAAGGTGATACAGTTCGTGCAATAGTAAAAGAAGTTAAAAGACTGTCTGGCAAACCGTTAATAATAATTTCACGTGCCGACAATAAATTTTTAAAGAAACTTTTTGAAATAGAAATTCCTGAAGTTTATGATAATATAATCGAAATAAAAGACATTGCAAGAGAACCGGGAGAAAGAGCAAAAGTATCTGTCCTTTCAACTGATTCACGTATTGATGCAGTTGGTGCTTGTGTCGGTATGAAGGGAGTGAGAATTCACGCAATAGTTCGTGAATTAAATAATGAAAATATTGATATAATTAATTATTCAGATGATCCGGTTACTTATATCCAACGAGCTTTAGCACCAGCAAAAATTAAAAATATTGAAGTTGATGAAGAAAATAGAAAAGCAACCGTAAATGCTGATAGTGATCAGATATCTCTTCTTGTCGGTCGAAATGGTGTAAACATTAGATTAGCTATGAAATTAACTGGGTATAATATTGATGTAATAAGAGAGGAAAAACCTTACGAAGAATACGAGGAGGACATTGAATTAGTTGATTTAAAAGAAGAACTTGGAGCTGATGTGGTTGATCTTCTAATTCAAAATAGATTTGATACTGCAGTTGAAGTTCTTTCGGCTGGTGTTGAAAAGATAAAAGAAATTGAAGGTATGGACGAAGAAAAAGCAAATCGTATAATTGAGATATTAAACGATCAATTCGAAGAAGAATAAAAATTTTGGGTTTTAACAAAAATGTCAGAAAAAACAAAAATAAGACTTTACAAATTTGCCTCAGAGTATAACCTTTCTTCAGAACAATTAATTGAGTTTCTGAAAGATAAAGGTCATAAAATAAAGGGATTAATGTCAATGTTATCCGATGAGATGCTTGCTGATATTAGGGCAAAATACAAGAAAGAAATTGAAAAGGCAGAGAAACATTATAAAAAAATTAATGAATTTCACAAAAAAATCAGTCCTGACAAAGAAGTTGAAACCCCCGAAGAAATAATTGAAGAAGGAGTTGAAGAAAAAACTGAGATCAACGAGGAAGAAATAAGTACAGAAAAAATAGTTAAAGAGGAACTGGTAGAAGACGTTGAAATTCTTGAGAAAGAAGAAAAAGCGACCGAAGAAGTAACACAAAAAGATGAAAATAAAAAAGCCGATGTATTTAAAACCCCTACCGAAAAGGAATTAGAGAAGAAGAAAGAAGGGTTGAAAATTATAGGCAAAATTGATCTGGAAAAGAAAAAAGAGACTAAAAATAAAGATTATGAAAAAGGTAGAGAAAAGCCTCAAGAGCAAAGACAAAAACCAGATGCACAAAAAATCGAAAAAGAAGAAACAGGTGAAAAAAAACAAATAGGTAAACTCGGGCCCGAAGTAAAATTTAAAGAATACTTAGATGAAGAACGTGACCAACTTAAACCAAAACGAAAAAAGAAAAAGAAAAAGGGAAAGCAAGCCGGTGAAGAAGGAGAAAGTGCCGATAAATTCATAAGATCAAAAAAGAAAAAGAAATCTGTTGCTGTTGTTATTGATGCTGAAGAAGTGGATGCGGCTATTAGACGTACTTTAATTAGTATGGAAGAAACTACATTAGGGGTAAGAGCAAATGTTCGGAAAAGAAAAAGGAAAGAGAAACAGGAACAAGAGGAACGAATTCAAGAACAAAAAATATTAGAACAGAATATTATAAAAGTAAATGAATTTATCTCTGTTGGTGAGCTCGCGAATCTGATGGATGTTGACACAAATGAAATTATTAAAAAATGTATCGGTCTTGGATTGATGGTTTCGATAAATCAAAGGTTGGATGTTGAAACTATCACACTAATTGCAGATGAGTTTGGTTTTCAAGTTGAGTTTCAGGAAGAGTATATTGCAGACTCTTTAGAGGACACAGAAGATTCTACTGAAGAATTACTTCCAAGGCCACCGGTTGTTACGATTATGGGGCATGTTGATCATGGGAAAACTACTTTGTTGGATTATATACGTAGAACAAATGTAGTAGCTGGTGAGTATGGAGGGATAACACAACATATTGGTGCATATCAAGTACAAGTTAAGGATAATAAATTTATTACATTTTTAGATACACCTGGTCACGAAGCCTTCACAGCCATGCGTGCGAGAGGTGCATCTGTTACTGATATTGTCGTATTGGTTGTTGCAGCAGACGATGCAGTAATGCCTCAAACGATTGAAGCAATAAATCATGCTCAAGCGGCACAAGTTCCAATTATTATAGCTATAAATAAAATTGATAAACCTGGAGCTAATCCCGAAAAGATCAGACAACAATTGAGCGAGCGAAATATTTTAGTTGAAGATTGGGGCGGCAAATACCAATGTGTTGAATTAGCTGCTAAATCGGGTTTGAATGTAGAAGAATTATTAGAGAAAATACTTCTCGAAGCAGAGATGTTAGATCTTAAAGCCAATCCGAATCGCGAAGCAAGAGGAGCGGTTATTGAAACAAAATTGGAACATGGCAGAGGAGTTACATCAACTATTTTAATTGAAAAAGGTACATTGAGAATTGGAGACCCATTTGTTGCAGGTAGCACTTATGGACGTGTTAGGGCAATGTTTGACGAAAGAGGGAACAAAATTGACGAAGCGCCTCCAGCCACACCTGTTGTAGTGCTTGGATTTGAAAGCTCACCTCAAGCGGGTGATACTTTCGTTGTTGTTGAGTCAGAAAGGGAAGCTCGCGAGGTTGGAATTAAAAGACAGCAATTGGATAGAGAGCAACATCATAGACAAGTCCGACATATTACTCTTGATGAAATTTCAGAACAAATAAAAACAGGTATAGTCAAAGAATTAGCGCTTATTGTCAAAGGCGATGTTGATGGTTCTGTGGAAGCATTAGCAGATTCATTTATGAAACTTACAAATGACAAAGTTGCTGTTAATGTAATTCACAAAGGTGTTGGTAGCATTACTGAAGGTGATGTTCTGCTTGCGTCTGCTTCTGATGCTATTATTATCGGTTTCCACGTTCGACCAAATATTAATGCAAGAAAACTTGCTGAAAAAGAGAAAATAGATATTAAACTGTACAACATTATTTACGATGCTATTGCCACTGTAAAAGCTGCATTAGAAGGAATGTTGGCACCAATCATTTCTGAAGAATTGATGGGTACGATAGAAGTTAGAGATATTTTCAAAGTGCCAAAAGTTGGAACAGTTGCCGGGTGCTATGTCCTTGAAGGCAAAATAATCCGACAAAATAAAATAAGAATATTCAGAGATGAGGTTCGTATTTGGGAAGGAGAACTTGCCTCCTTAAAGAGATTTAAGGATGACGTTAGGGAAGTTGATGGTGGTTACGAGTGCGGATTAAGTGTATATAATTTTAACGATATTAAAGTCGGCGATATTATCGAATCATATAAATTGGTCGAGACAAAACAGAAATTAAGTTAGTATGTCAACCAGAAAAGAAAAATTCACAAAGCTGATTAAAGAGGAATTAAGTTGGATTTTTATTAAAAAAATTCAAGATCCGCTTTTTAATTTTATCACTATTACGCGTGTTAAAATTACTCCTGACCTTAAACAAGCTTATGTATACCTTTCTATTTATGATAAAACGAAAAGAGAAAAATTGCTTGATAAAATTACTGAGATAAAAGGTTTGATACGCACTGAATTTGCTCATCGTAATAGACGATTAAGGTTTATACCAGAATTCGTTTATTTTATTGATGAGACGGTCGACCACGTTGAAAAAATTGAAACGTTATTGAAGCAAATACACGAGAATGATAACAAAAACGAAACTTGATTTTTCTAATGTAAGTACTCCAGCTGGTGATGCTATTTTAATGGATAAGGAAATTGGCTGGACTTCATTTGATGTTATTAGAGTTCTTAGAAAAATTTTGAATACAAGAAAAATTGGACACGCGGGAACCCTTGACCCAAATGCGACGGGTTTGCTTATAATTTGCACAGGAAAACAAACTAAAAAAATAAGCGAATTTCAGAATTTGGGAAAAACTTATACTGGTGTAATTACTCTTGGTGCAAGAACTGAAACTTATGATACTGAATCTGATTTTATTGAACAAAAAGGCTACGAAGGAATTAACGAAGAACATATTGAATCTGTGAGGAATACTTTTATCGGGAAAATTTCACAGAGACCACCGATGTATTCGGCAGTAAAGCATAAAGGAAAACCTTTATACAAATACGCCAGGAAAGGAATTGAAATAGAAAGAATAGAACGAGAAGTGATAGTAAATAGTTTTGATATAAAAAAAATTGATTTGCCCGATTTATATTTTGAAATTGAATGTTCAAAAGGAACTTACATTAGAACACTAGCAGATGATTTTGGAAATAAACTTGGATGTGGTGCTTATCTTAAAGAATTAAG
>JAFGPR010000296.1 GCA_016936095.1 Ignavibacteriales bacterium
AAGAAGACTTGACCAAGTTTCTGCAATGAACTTAAATAATTTTGATGTTGTTTTTATAATGGGTTCTGAGAGGATAAATAATATTGCAAGAGTCAAAGAGTTTGTAAATAATGGCGGTAAAATTGTTTTTATGCCCGGGACTAATTCCTCATTGAGCAATTTTCAAAAACTGTGTCAGGAACTGAAAGTAAATGTTCCGACTAATATAGTGGGCAAGTTAAATGATGTTTCAACAAAAGTATCATTTGGAAGCGTTGATTATGAACATCCAATTTTTGTAGATTTATTTCAGAAAAATGTGAAGAAGCAAATTGAATCGCCAGATATAAATTATTATTTCAAGACACCTGTAAAATCAAACAGCAAAACGATAATTTCGCTGCTGGATAATTCTGTTTTTCTATCGGAAACAGAATTTGAAAATGGGAAAGTAATTTTATTTACTTCGGCACCAACTTTCAAATGCAGCAACTTTCCTTTGAAAGGAATTTTTGCTCCACTGATGAATAAATTAGTTTTTTATCTTTCTGCCAGGAATAAAGAAATTAAAGATTATATTGTCGGGCAGTCATTCCCCATTAAGTTAGTATCTTTGCTTGGTAATCAACTATTAATCAATAAACCAAACAATAATCAGGAATTTATCAATCTTGATTCATTAAAACAGATGAATTATTTTGATTATAAAAATACAGATATTGCAGGCTCCTATTCGATTTTGAATAATAACCGAATTATTGAGAATGCCTCATTTAATACAAATCCACTTGAATCAAGATTGGGGAAAATGAGCGATTCAGAATTTGATGAGTATTTGAATAAAATAAATTTTCAAGGTAAATTATTTACCGTTCAAATCAATGATGATTACAAAAAATTAATTTATAGTTCAAGATTCGGAAGTGAATTGTGGCGATATTTTTTACTAATTGCTTTATTGTTGGCATTAGTAGAAATGTTTATTGCAAGAAGTTCAAAAAAAGATTTAATCGGATTGGATGATAAACAGAAATAAAATTTATTTTGTACCTTCGTGACCTTGTGGTGAAACTTTTATGATAGAAATTAAGCAAAAAAACATAGAACGTGCGATTCTTGTTGGGGTAAGAACATCCGATATTTTGCGTAGTGAGTTGGACGAGCATTTAAGCGAACTCGAATTACTTGCAGATACCGCAGGTGCAGTATCCGTTGCAAAGATTATTCAAGATAGAGTCAGTCCAGATTCTGCATTTTATATCGGGAAGGGGAAAGCAGAAGAAATAGCATTGCTTGTTGACTCAGAGAAAATTGATTTAGTAATCTTTGATGAAGACTTAGCACCAACTCAAGTTAGAAACCTTGAGAATTTAATTAAAAGAAAGATATTAGACCGGAGTGGATTAATACTTGATATATTTGCTTCACATGCGCGAACAAACGAAGCAAAAACACAAGTTGAACTTGCACAACTTGAATACACGCTACCAAGATTAACCAGAGCATGGACTCACTTATCAAAACAGTATGGCGGTATAGGTACTAAAGGTCCTGGTGAAACTCAGATTGAAACTGACAGACGCGTTATCAGAACTCGCATATCTAAATTAAAAAGCAAATTAAAGCAAATTGAACAACAGCAATCAATCAAACGAAGCAAACGAAAAAATTTACTCAATGCTGTATTAGTTGGTTACACAAATGCAGGTAAATCAACTCTTCTTAATCTTTTGACTGAAGCAGAAGTTTTAGCAGAGGATAAATTATTTGCTACACTTGATTCGACTACCCGTCAACTTGAACTTACAAAAAATAAAAAAGTTTTATTGAGTGATACGGTTGGTTTCATAAGAAAGCTACCTCACAACTTGATTGCATCATTCAAAAGCACTCTTGATATAATTCGTGAAGCGGATTTGGTCTTACATATTATTGACGTATCTCACCCATTTTACGAGGATCATATAAAAACAGTAGATGAAACATTAAAAGAGCTGGATTGTCATCTGATAAGTCAGATTAAGATTTTTAATAAAATTGATGCAAATGATGATGAGACAAAATTTAATTATATTGCATCAAAGTATGATGATTTTGTTTTAGTGTCGGCTCTTCGTGGATTTAATATCGAAAAATTGAAGCAAATGATTTTCGATTTCTATGAAAAGAATTTCATCGAGCATTCTGTCCATTTGGATATTAAAGATTCTCAAAAGGTTTCTAAAATACATGAATTAGCTGAAGTAACTTCTCTAATTTATAATGACGATCATATATCAGTCTGTTTTAGAACTAAACCTGAAAATTTTGAGATTATTAAGAGATTAGTTTATAAAAATAGTGAATAAATTTGCTGATTACTGATATCCAAAAATATTAAAAACATCTGAAAAAAAACAAATTGTCATTTTAAGGAACGAAGTGATGAAAAATCTCATTTGTTAATTTGTTAAAATAAAATAACTTATTAAATTTATATTCTTCGCTACGCTTATCATGACAACTTTATTAATAATTTTTCAGATATTTCTACTAATTATTTCAAAATTTTATCAAGCATTTTAATTTACTCTTGTTTATTTTTCCAATATAAAAAATAAATTATCAAATAATATAAAAGGTGATTAAATGTCAATTATTCTCGATGGTAAGGGACTAACATGTGAAAAGTTGGTTCGTATTGCTCGCTACAATGAAAAAGTAGAACTTTCTCCTGATGCAGGAAAACGTATTATTGAATGTAGAAATATGCTTGAAGAAAAAATTCAAGCAAACGAGATTATGTATGGTGTCAATACAGGTATTGGCGAGTTTTCAGAAATTGTATTGAATGACGAACAAATCAAACAATTTCAAAAATATTTAATTTATAATCATGCTGCCGGGATAGGTGATCCTGCCCCAATTGAATATGTACGTGGAGCAATGGCTGGCAGGATAAATGTTCATGCTCATGGTAAGTCAGGTTGCAGACTTGAGATAACAAAAACTTTAGTTGAAATGTTAAACAAGGGAGTTACCCCTGTTGTTTGTCAAAAAGGCTCTGTAGGTGCTTGTGGAGATTTAGCCCCGATGTCCCAAATAGCTTTGCTTATGATGGGCGAAGGAGAAGCATATTATCAAGGTGAAAAATACTCGGGTAAAGTTGCACTTGAAAAAGCGGGTATTCCTATACCCGGTCTCCAAGCGAGAGATGGACTTGCAACTATCAATGGTTCAAATCTTTTAACAGCTATGGCTGCAATTCAACTCTATGATATGAACAGGTGGTTGAAACAAGCCGAGATAGCATGTGCAATGACACTAGAATCATTGTTCGCAAATATGAAACCGTATGATGTCCGGTTACATCAAGTTCGTGGTTTCAAAGGAGCAATTAGATGTGCTAATTCTTTGAATAAATTATTTACTGGAAGTGATCTTGTTACAGGCAAATTAAAAGTTAAAGTTCAGGACGCGTATTCAATGCGTTCTTCTCCACAGGTTATTGGTGCAGCTCACGATGCAATTGCCTATGCGAAAAGTCAAGTGGAAACTGAATTAAATGGAGTAGGTGATAATCCTATATTTTTCCCTGAATATAAATTGACACTTACTGGGGCTAATTTTCAAGGGTCTCCTGTTTCTCTTCCTATGGATATGGTTGGTTCTGCTATTACAATGGTATGTGTTTTATCTGAAAGAAGATTAAATAGGTTGACCAATCCTGCTTTAAGTCAAGGACTTCCTTCTTTCTTAACAAAAGGTGCAGGAATGTTTTCAGGGATGATGTTGAGTCAATATACAGCTGATACATTAATTACCGAGCAAAGAATTTTATCTTTCCCCGCTTCGATTATGTCAATTCCTGCTGCAGCTGATCAGGAAGATTTTGTTTCGATGGGTATGAATACTTCTATCAAGAACGGTCAAATACTAGATAATGCTTATGGAATTTTAGGAATAGAATTCATGGCTGCTGCTCAGGCATTGGATTTTCGAACATTCACACCTGGTAATGGATCCGTTACCGCAAGAAATGTTATCAGAAAATATATTTCTCATCTTGATGAAGATAGACCGCTATATCCTGATCATACAAAGATGAAAGAACTCGTAAAATCCTGTGAGATACTTGAAGAAGTTGAAAAAGTTGTTGGTAGTTTAGAATAAATTAATCTTTTATGTCTTTGAGACTTAGTAGCGAGAAAATTTAACACTCAGACTCGAAGGCATAAATATTTATATGAGAATTAAAATAAATATAGTAACTTATTTTGCATTTATCATTTTATCTATTGCTCAAAGTAATAAAATTGACTTACAAAAGAGAAGTTGCTCAACATTCACATTTTCAGGTTCAGATACTTTAATTGTAGGTCATAATCTTGATGATTATATTGATGTACCTGGTTGCATTGTAGTAAACAGTAGGGGAGTAAAAAAAAATAATATTACTTGGGTGGAAATAATAAACCCAAGTATTACGCCAATTAAATTTGAGTGGGTTTCAAAATATGGTTCCATTACCTACAATACGATGGGAAGGGAATATATCGATGGTGGACTGAATGAAGCTGGTCTGTATATTGGAGAGATGACATTATTCGAAACGAAATATCCTGTTAATGATACAATTCCTAAAATTTATCATAATTTATGGTTACAATACATTCTTGATAACTTTGCAACAGTTGATGAGGTACTTGAAAATTTATCAAAGGTTTTAATAGATGGTCATTGTCAATGGCATTTCTTTTTAATTGACAAGACTGGCAAAGCAGCTGTAATTGAATTTTTAGATGGTAAAACCATTATTTACTCAGATGAGCAATTGCCTGTTAAAGTTTTATGCAATAGAAAATATTCTGCTGAACTTGATACATTGAATGTCTATAAAGATTTTTTAAAAGAGGAAAACCCTGATTTTGATAAAATATCTTGTTTGAACCGATTTGTGTGGACTGAAAAAATGATTCGTGATTTTCAAAGTAAAACTTCACAGAGTATTATTGATTATGGATTATTAATGTTGAAACGATTAGATTGTGAAAATAATAAATGGTCTGTTTTATATGATGTTAAAAATATGAGATTATATTTTAATACCTATTTATCTAGAAAAATAAAATATGTTGATTTTTCAAAGTTTGATTTTTCCTGTTCTGATACAATTAAATATTTTGATATACATACTGATATTAGTGGAGATGTTTCCGATAGATTTGAAAACCTTGCAGATTCGATAAATGAATCTTATGTAAAAAAAACATGGGATAATATTGATTTAGGAGAATATGCAAATCTTTATTTTAAGCCGACTTTAATAAAAAAATTAAGTGACCATACAAAAAGTTTCAGATGTAATTAAATTTGTTGAGGCTTGCAACATTTCTGGTCAATATCTGATACAACAAAGGCACAAAGAAAAAATAAAAAACATGTTAACTGTTCTCGAAGCGATACAACTCTCGACTGAATATCTTGAAAAGAAGGGGATTGAATCTCCGAGATTAAATGCTGAGCTTTTATTAGCAGATATCTTAAATTGCAAAAGATTCGACCTCTACCTTCAATTCGATAAACCAATAAAGGAAGAAGAGAAAAACAGATATAGAAAATATTTAGAACGAAGAGGAAATTTTGAACCTATTCAATATGTACTCGGTTATTGTGATTTCTATGGATTAAAATTAAATTTAAATACATCAGTTCTAATTCCTCGTCCAGAGACTGAATTATTAGTCGAGACAGTAATTGAAAATGTAAACCCAAATGATAAAGTTAGAATACTTGATGTAGGGACAGGTAGTGGAAATATTTCTATTGCATTAGCAAAAAATTTATCAGACATTGAAATTACTGCAATTGATATTTCAAACGAAGCAATTGAAATTGCCAAAGCAAATGCAGAATTAAATCTTGTCCAGAATAAAATTAATTTTTCAAATATTGATATAAATAAATTTGTACTCGAGAAATCGGACAAATTTAATTTCGTAGTTTCTAATCCTCCATATGTTTCAAGAGTGGATTATCCAACACTTCAAAAGGAAATTGTTCAATACGAGCCAGAAATTGCACTGACAGATAATTCTGATGGATTGGAATTTTATCGAATTATATCAAAAATTGCAAATGAAATATTAATAACAAATGGGAAATTGTTTTTTGAGATAGGACTCGGTCAATCAGAAAAAGTTAAAGAAATAATGTCAGAAAATAAATTTACAAATATTTATATCAAAAAAGATTATTCAAAAATTGATAGAATAATATTCGGAGAAAAAGAATGAGAGCATTAATGCAAAGAGTTTCAAAAGGTGCCGTTACAATCAGAGGACAAAATATCAGAAATGAAATTGGAAAAGGGTTGGTGATTTTACTTGGAGTACGTGAGGGAGATACATTTGAAGATTTGGTTTTCGTTGCTGACAAGTGCTGCAATCTCAGAATCTTTTCAGACGAAAATGATAAAATGAATTTAGCGCTCAAAGACGTGAATGGTGAAGTTCTAATTATTTCACAATTCACATTATACGGAGATACAAGGAAAGGCAACAGACCAAGTTTTACTGATTCGGCAAAACCAGAAATTGCAGAAGATTTTTATAATAAATTTATGCAACGAGTAAAAGAAAATATCGGAGAAGAAAAAGTCAAATCAGGTGAGTTCGGTGCAATGATGGATGTTGAAATTTTTAATGACGGACCGGTAACAATATTGGTGGAGTCGAAAGCGTAAAATTCTTAACATTCTTTTCCCCTCTCTTTTCCTGAAATAATTCCTTCAAAAGTTTACCTTTTGTCTGAAAGATACCGTTATTATTCTCGATATCTTTTAATGTCCATTTTATCTTTTGTTTTTTACCTTACATTTCAATTTTTACTTGTTTTCTACAAATAAAATTATCTATCACAAATATAAAAATAAAATTTCTTATTAAATATAATTTTTTTATTTTGCAATTAATTTATTAGTGCCTTTGTGACTTTGTGGCAAAGGGAATCTTAACACAAAGGGAAAAGCAATGTCAAAAAATAATGTCTTGCTAATTTTCGTTGATGGTGTAGGTATTGGTAAAAAAGATCCAGAATGCAATCCGTTTTTTAAATATAGATTTAAAATGTTTGAAGACATTTTTGGCTCTACTCCTCACCTTGATAATCAATATCTAAATAACAATAATAAATATCTTTTTCCAGTTGATGCTTGTATGGGTGTTCCTGAATTACCTCAAAGTGGTACGGGGCAAGCTTCAATATTTTGCGGCGTTAATGCACCCAAAATACTTGGACAACATTTTGGTCCATATCCGCATTCTAAATTATTACCGACTTTGAAGGAGAAAAATATTTTTCATGAATTTATGAAAAGGGGATTGAAGGTTACATTTTCGAATGCTTACCCACAAACATTTTTCGACTATGTAAATTCGGGACGACAAAGATTAAGCGTTACAACATTAAGCTGCATAATGAGCGGTCTTCGATTGAACAACTACAATGACTTGAAAAAGGGAAAAGCCCTCAGTTCTGATATTGATAATTTCTATTGGGTAGAGAGATTAGGTTATCGATTATCAAAAATATCACCAAAAAGAGCTGCCAAAAGATTAATTAAATTAACAAAAAAAAATAATTTGACTGTTTATGAATTTTTTCTAACGGATCATCTCGGGCACGGAAGAAATGCAGCAGAATTTGAATACATAATCAAAAAATTTGATGAATTTATTTATAGTATCTTATCGCAATTACCAAAGAAAATATCTCTTGTAATATGTTCAGACCATGGAAATTTCGAAGATATTTCGATAAAAAGCCATACAACCAATCCTGCACTTGGTATTACAGCTGGTGCTTTTGCAAAAGAACTATCAGCAAAGATTAAAAATCTTTCGGATATTAAACCAGCAATTTTGGAGTTGTTCGATTGAGGAATTTTCCATTAATAAAGTTTGTAATTTTATTTTGCATTGGACTAATCATTCGTCAGCTTGTTTTCATAAAGATTTCATTACTTATTCTAGTTGGCTTAATCTTGCTTATCATTTCATTAACACTTTTCAAATTAAAAAAGATAATAGATGTTAAGTCTTATTTTAATATTGTTCAAATCATTCTCATACCAATAATTGGATGTTTGTATTTATCAGTAAGTATGCAAAATTCACCTTACTATCCATTTGACGAAACAAGAATTAAAAATGCTAAAATATACGGCGAAGTATATCAGATACAGTTGGAAAAAGAAAATCAATTTGTTCTCAATTTGAATGTTGACTCAATAGATGTCAACTTAAACAGGATTTACTTACAAGATAAATTTTTATGCAAAATAAGAAATACAAATAAAAATACACTATCTGAATTATATGATAAATTGAGAATAGGAAATTATATTGAACTAAGAGGAACAATTTATCAAGGTAGAGAACAAAGAAATCCGGGTGAATTTAATTACCAGGAATATCTGGAGTCCATAGGTATATCAGCACTCTTTGTAACTGAAGAAATTGATAGCATAAATATTTTAAATGCAGACGCAGACATCATTTCAAATATAATTTTAACAGCTAGAAAAGAAATTGATAAAATTCTAAAAGATTATCACACAGAAGAAACAGCTGCACTATTGAGAGGATTAATTCTCGCTGATAGAACTGACATTGATTACGAAGTTAAAGATCAATTTGTAAATGCAGGAGTGGTTCACGTTCTTGCTGTTTCTGGTTTGCATGTTGGTTATATAGTATTAATATTTCTATTTCTTTTTGGTCGCACAAATATTGTTTTAAGATTTATTTTGACAATGTTGGGTGTAGTATTTTTTATGTTTTTGACAGGTGCACCTCCATCAGTATTTCGCGCAACGGTAATGACTATCGTTTTGTTATCTTCATTTTTAACTGTTCGAAGTTATAATAGTTATAATGCACTTGCTCTTGCGGGACTAATTATTTTGTTACTTGAACCTACGGCGATATTTAACCCCGGTTTCCAATTATCTTTTTCGGCTGTTTTATCGATTATTTGGTTATATCCAAAATTTAGTAAACTTATTAACGAGTCAAAAATAAATAATTCGATACTAAAGAAAATATTACTTTTTTCAGCAATTTCTTTCTCTGCACAGATTGGAACAATGCCTTTCACAATTATCTATTTCAACAAATTATCTGTTGTGTCTTTATTTGCTAATATTATCGTTATCCCTTTAATTGGGGTAATACTTGCTGTTGGAATTGTTACAATTATTACAAATATATTTTCTTCCTTTATTACCATTACATTTGCCAGTGCAAATAATTTATTTTCGGATTTACTTTATTATTTTGTCTCAATAATGGGAGGTGGTAATTTTTCTTATATCCCAATTACTAATTTTTCAATTTATGACAGTATTATTTTTTATGCAGGTTTAATTGGTTTGATTTATTATTTACATAAATTTAAATCTGTTAAACCAAGAATTATTTTATTAATACTTATTGTAAGTATATTTTTTGTTTTCACAAAGTTTGATGATAAACAATTATTGCCTGATGGAAAGTTATCTGTTATAGCGATTGATGTCGGACAGGGTGATGCTATCCTGATAAAGTTTCCGAATAATGAGACAGCACTAATAGATGGCGGAAATGCGAATGAATATTTTGATAATGGAAAATTTGTAATTGCACCACTACTTCAATATCTGGAGATTGATAAAATAAATTATGGTATTGTTACTCACCTTGATGCCGACCATCTGAATGGCTACATTTCATTAATTGAAATGAATTTAGTCGAAAAAATGTACAAACCACCATTTGATTCAAGTTCATTTGTAGATATCTTATTCGAAGGATTATTAAAAGAAAATAATGTTGAAATTAAATATCACAAAAAAGATACAATGACAATTGGTGGGTGCAGAGTTTATTGTTTAAATGATACAAATTACGCAAATAGTTTTTTGCTCGATGGAAATGATAATAGTGGTGTTCACAAAATAGTTTATGGAAAAACATCCTTTTTGTTTACCGGTGATATCGGCCATAAAACCGAAAGGATATTGACAAAATTATATAAGAATTTTTTAGAATCTGATGTTTTGAAATTAGGTCATCATGGAAGCAAGGGCAGCAGCTGTCCTGAATTTATTCGGGCTGTTGCACCACAAAATGCAATAATTAGTGCAGGTGTAGATAACAAATTTGGTCACCCTGCACCCGAAGTAATTCAATTATTGGAATATAATAAAATACACATAAACAGAACCGATCTCGAAGGTGCTATTCTTTACATTTCCGATGGAAAAAATATTGAAATAATCAATTGGAAAAAGTTAGAATAAAATTAAATTTGTGACATTAAATAAAATTATTATTCATTGAGGTAAAAATGAGTCCAGAAAACGAAAAACAACAAGAAACGAAAGAGAAAAAAACTTTCTCCCAAGTAGTGAAAGATTCTTTTAAGGAGTTAGGTATTACTTTCGTAGCATTCGCAAAAGCTCCAAGAGCATTATGGGGAATTAATGTCCCTTACATTCTTGAGGGATTGGTCTATTTCGGAATATTGACCATTCTTGGTACGTATGGATCTGAAAATGTAGGATTGCTTGATACTCAATCTGGTTTGGTTTATAGTTTTGTAACAGGTGGAATTACATTAGCGATGCTATTATTTGGTGGATTAGCAGATAAAATCGGGGTTCGTGGATCGTTGAGATTAGCATTCTTAGTTTTTGTATTGGGTAGAGCTGTAATCGCATTATCAGGAAGTCTTGGTTTGACAGGTGGTTTGTGGTCTCCAATGTTTTTCACTATGATAGCCGGATTATTATTTATGGTTACTGCTTATGGATTATATCAACCAGCTGCTTATGCAGGTGTAAGAAGATATACAACTCCTCAAACAGCAGCTATGGGTTATGCAGTAATTTATGGGTTAATGAATCTTGGTGCATTCCTTTCCGGATTAATCTCATCAAATACGAGACATGCATTTGAGGATACATTCCCACCAAACGGTTTGACTGCGGTTTTCTGGGTTTATGTGGGTATTTCTTTTATTGCTTTGTTGTGTACAATATTTTTATTGAGTAAAAAGAATGACGAAGCAGCAATTAAAAAAGTTAAAGAAGAGACTGATAGAATAAATGAAGAGAGTGGTAAGGAAAAAGAAAAAGAAGAAGAAGTAAAGCCGAAAGAGAAAGTGAAAATTTTATCAACACTTATATTTTTTGCAATTACTGTTATTTTCTTCTTATTCTCAGGATTCGGATTTAAAAATACAATCAATCAAATTTTTGATTTAGACTTATTTGGTTGGAAATTAAAATTAGATTTATTCCTTGTTCTTGCTGCAATATTTTTGCTTACCACTTTTATTGATTATGTACGTAAAAGACCTTACCATCCATTCAGGGATAAAAGATTTACTTTCTTTGTCTTCATGCTCATTCCTGTGCAGACATTGTTTGCTCATAATTGGTTGACAATTCCATATTATTTGAATAGAGCATTTGCTGGCTCTGTTGTTAGTGAATATTTTGAAGTGTTTTCGAATTTAAACCCAATTCTTATTTTCGTTTTGGCTCCAATTGTTGCAGGTTTAACTGCTCGTGCTAATGTTTATAAAATGATGATATATGGTACATTTGTAATGGCATTACCAACTTTCTTGTTAGTTATTGGTCCTAATTTGTATTTATTTCTATTATACATTTTGCTTATGACAATCGGTGAGGCTATGTGGCAACCAAGATTTTTGCAGTGGATTGCTGAAGTTGCGCCCAAAAATATGACAGGACTTTATATGGGGGTAGGACAGTTCCCGTGGTTCCTTACAAAAGTAATCACAGGTTTCTATTCAGGATGGTTCCTAATGAAATATTGTCCGCTTGATACAGATCCCTCACAAATGAATACGGAATTTATGTGGTTAGTGTATGCTTTAATTGCAATGGTTACTCCAATTGCATTGGTCTTAGCAAAGAATTGGATGGTGAAAGGATTTAAAACAAAACACGAAGGGTAATAATTTTTTTATTATCAACCTTCGGGATAATTATCAATCAACCTTCGGGTTAACCCGAAGGTTGATAATTATTGACATTATTAAAATATTGAGGTAGTTATGGCTATCCCAGATTTTCAAACTTTAATGTTGCCACTATTGAGATTTTGTGCTGATGGAAAAGAACATTCTATTAATGAAACAATTGAATTCCTTGCAAAAGAGTTTCAGCTAAATGAAGATGATTTATCTGAACTATTACCAAGTGGAACACAATATAGATTTTATAACCGTGTATATTGGGCGAAAGCACATTTGAAGATGGCAGGTTTAGTTGAAAACACAAAACGTTCTCATTACGCCATAACCAAAGATGGCTTGGAATTATTAAAAACAAGTCCCCAAGGAATTACTATTCAATTATTAAAAACTTATCCGGGATACATCGAACATTTCAAACCTAAAAATAAAGCAGAAAAAGATGAATCAGAAATTTACAATGATAACGCTCTGACGCCGGAAGAAAATTTGGAATACTATTATCAAAAAATTAGGAAATCCTTAGCACAAGAGATGTTATCAAAAATAAAAAAAATGGCTCCATCTGCTTTTGAAAAAATGGTTGTTGATTTATTAGTTAAAATGGGGTATGGTGGTTCAATATCTGATGCTGGTAAAGCAATCGGCAGAAGCGGAGATGAAGGTATTGATGGAATTATAAAAGAAGATAAACTCGGTTTAGATGTAATTTATATTCAAGCGAAAAGATGGGAAGGCGTTGTAGGAAGACCCGAGTTACAAAAATTTGTCGGTGCATTAGCGGGGCAGGGAGCAAAGAAAGGAATTTTTATTACCACCTCATATTTTTCAAAGGATGCGATTGATTATAATCCTAAGAATGAAACAAAAATCGTTTTAATTGATGGCGAACAGTTAGCGGAATATATGATAGATTTTGACTTGGCTGTATCTAATGTATCTTCATATCAAATTAAAAAAATCGACTTGGATTATTTTGGTGAGGAATAAACATAATATTTTATGAAAATCATCTTTATTCCTAATATTTCGAATAATATCAAATTCTCCGTCTGAATCCTTCCCCCAACACTTCATGGACATTGTTGATAATCATAAACGCAGATGGATCAACTTCCTTGACCAAATCCGTAAGAGCTGGTAACTCCTTTATCGTAACAACTGCTAGGATTACTTCGCGTTCAATATTTTTATATAATCCACGTGATTTTATTGCTGTAGCACCACGACTGAAATCATTCATAATTTTATCTGTAATTTCCTTATATTTATCTGAAATAATATAAACTGCACGTGCATAATCAAATCCATCAATAATTAAATCAATTAATTTTGCCGATACGAACAATAAGAAAATAGCGTAGAATGTTAATGATATTGCAGCTCTGTCGGGTGATAAATCTTTTACATAAATAATTAGTCCTGCAATACTAATTACAATAATGTCAGTTAAAATTATCGCTTGTCCAGGTTTTATTCCATATCGTTTATGCAGAATAGCAGCAACTATATCAGAACCGGCAGTTGTTCCTTTGAATTTGAAAATAATTCCGAGTCCAACTCCTAATAAAGTTGCACCAATTAAAATTAAAAACAAAAAATCATTTTTGTAAAGATCAAGTACTGTTTCAGTATTTTGTAATTGAATGAAATTTAAACCGGGAATATCTCCACGGAAGAAATCAATAAAAAAAGAACTCAAAGTAAAACAGTAAAAAGTTCTTGCTGCAAATTTTTTACCTAATTCCTTTACGCCCCAAATGTAAAGTGGAATGTTCAACACCCATATTGTTATACCAACAGGTATAGTACTGTTAGAAAGATAATGAATTGCCATTGATAGACCACTTACGCCACCAGGAACAACTTTGGCATCAACAAGAAAAACTCCAATACCAATAGCCATCAAGGCAGCTCCTATCGTAAGAAAGATGTAGTCCACTATCGGTAGTTTCTTGACAAGTTTTTGAACCATCTAATAATTCTCCTATACTTTAAAAATTAACTTTGCAAAATTAAGGAGATTGGAGCTGATTTGGAAATTTAAATGCTAATTTGATATTAAATATGTAAAGAAATAATTCAGAAGACATTCGACAACTACTTTTCATCCCATGGATAACCTTTCTTATAGCTTATCTCAAGTTTTTCTTTCGGTATATCACTTCTTTCATTTTCCCAATCATACTTTTTTTGTTTGTCGTATTTTCGTAAGATGTAAGCAGTAAATGTTCCGCTCACAGCTCCAAATAAATGCGATTCCCAAGAAACTCCCGGAACAACAGGCAATACACCCCATACTAATCCACCGTATATAAATGCAACAAGAAGTGCCAATGCAATTGATTTAACATCTTTACGGAAAACACCGCTGAAAAACAAAAATGCAGCAAATCCGTAAACTATTCCACTTGCCCCGATGTGATACGAACTGCGAGCAAGTAAC
>JAFGPR010000297.1 GCA_016936095.1 Ignavibacteriales bacterium
CCAATTGTAATAATTTGAGTATTCATTTAAATAATTTTTAGTAAGATTATTATTTTTATTATTATAAAAGTATAAATACCTGAAACAACATCGTCGAGCATAATTCCCAATCCTCCTTTTGCTTTTTCTGCTTGTTTTGCTGGAAAAGGTTTAACAATATCCAGTAAACGCCAGATTACGAATGCAATCGAAATCAGAATTAGATTTTTAGGAAGCAAAAATAATGCAATCCAAGTTCCTACAAATTCATCTATTGTGCATTGGGCAGGATCTTTACCATACTTCATTTCGAATTTTTGTGCAATATAAATTCCATAAAAAAATGTAATAATAATAAATGGAAAGATTATATAAGGTTTTTCAAAATTCGGGATAAAATAATAAAGCAAAGTTGCAATGAAACTACCAAATGTACCGCTAGCAAATGGGATATATCCAGTCAAGAAACCAGAGCCGAGAAAAAATTCAAATTTATTTATTTTCAATTGTAAAAATTCCCTTTATTAGATTGCGATTTTGATAGAGATAAAAAATGCCTGTAATTAATGTAAAAAATGTAATTGCTAACATTGTAAAATAAACAAAATCCTTATCGGTCAGAGTGTTAAATAGACCTATATTATTTTTGTAGAGTGATTCAAAAGTCATTAGCGTATAAATTAATAAAAGATAATCAAGAAAAGCCATCTGAAAAAATGTTTTCCATTTTGCGAGATTACTTGTTTTAAAAGAATAGTTTTTATAATCAGCGTAAATTCTTAATCCTGTCATCAAGAAATCTCGGACTAAGATAATTATTACCATCCATAGTTCAAGTACATCAATTACAACAAAACCAATGAAAGCACAAGAAGTTAATATCTTGTCGGCAGTAGGATCAAGAAATTTTCCCCATTCAGTAATGTAATTAAACTTACGAGCCAACCAACCATCATACCAATCAGTTAAAGAAGCAATAACAAAAACAATAAATGCAAGTTGTTTAAGTAAGACGTCCTCTGACATAAAGAATATCAGGAAAATAGGGGATAGGATGATACGTAATACTGTTAACTGATTTGGTAATATCATAAAACTTAAGTTGTCAATTTATTTAATGCTTCTTCATATTTCTTAGTTGTGTTTGCAATTACGTGTTCTGGTAGAGTAGGAGCAGGTGGTTGCTTATTAAAATTAATTGATAACAAATAATCTCGAACATATTGTTTGTCAAAACTATCCTGAGATTTACCAATACAGTATTTTTCCTTTGGCCAAAATCTTGAAGAATCGGGAGTAAGAAGTTCGTCAATCAAAATAATATTATTGTTATAAATTCCAAATTCCATTTTTGTATCAGCGATAATAATTCCTTTTGAATAAGCATAATCAGCGCATTTTTGATAAATCTCAATTGTTTTTTCTTTTACAAACTCAAATGTTGATTCACCAATAATTTCCTTTGCTTTTTCTTCAGTGATATTTTCGTCGTGGTCACCGATTTCCGCTTTTGTCGAAGGAGTAAAAATTGCTTCCGTTAATTTTTCAGATTCTTGTAAACCTGCAGGTAATCCAATTCCACAAACAGCACCTGTTTTTTTATAATCGTTCCAACCTGAACCTGAAATGTACCCTCTGACAATACATTCAAGTTGAACTAACTTAGCTTTTTTAACAAGCATAGATCTACCTTCAAGGACATCTTTATATTCTCTGCATATTTCGGGATATTCATCAACATTCATTGTGATTAAGTGATTATCAACAATATCTTTAGTATAATTAAACCAGAATTTGGAAATTTGAGTAAGAATTTCACCTTTATGAGGAATTCCTTCATTCATAATGACATCAAATGCTGAGAGTCGATCCGTTGAAATAATCAAATAATAGTCTTCAACTTCATAGACATCACGTACTTTTCCTCTTTTAAATAATTTTAGATTTGACAGGTTTGTTTGCAAAACTACTTGCATAAATTTACCTTTTAATTTTTTAATAATTTTTATTTTGGTTGCAAGATAATAAATTTGGTAAAAAGCGAAAAACTAAATATTTGAATAATATTAAAGAAACCTCTGAAAAAAGAATAAATTTATATGTCATTCTGAAGAAGCTCATTTATAGGTTATCGCAAAATAAGATAATTATTTTATTAGATTCTTCGCTTTGCTCAGAATGACCCTACATTAATAATTTTTAGATGTTTCATAAAAATGGTTAGTTGTTAATGTTAAATTTCACGCATAAAAAAAAAGGCTGCCCTTTTGAGGCAGCCAATTATATGAATCTGAAGCGAAATTATTTCAATAAAATCATTTTCCTGACATCTACGAATTTTTTGTCAGAATTTTCAGATTTTGCAACAATTCTAAACAGATAAACACCACTTGCAACATTTGCATTCCAAACAACACGATGGAAACCTGCTGTTTTTATACCCTCAAATAGTTCAGTAACTTTTCGTCCTAAAACATCATAGACTATAATGCTGACTGAACTGACTTCAGGTAAACCAAAGCGGATTGTTGTTGACGGATTAAATGGATTCGGGAAGTTCTGGTCGACACTATATTCTTTCGGAATACCAAGTAATTCGTCTTCTAAGCCAGTGCCTGGGATACCATTTCCTTGTGCATAAATGTAGTATGAAGGATTACCGGTATCATTACTAGCTACAACAAATGCATCAGTTCTTAGTCCTGTTTCAGTTGGTGTGAAATAGAATTCAACAAACTGAGTATCGCCAACCTCAACACTGAAACTTGTAAGATTGGTTGAGAATACACCAAGACTATTTGTTATATCGGTTACTTCCAATACATCGGTTCCATCATTCATAAATGCAACAAATAGAGTATCGGTTTGTCCGGTATAGACATCGCCAAAGGATAAGGAATCAGTGCTAGTGACAATATTAGGAACACCAATTACATGCATATGAGCAGGTACTTTATATTCAGGATGTCCTGGATCATTACTCGAAATCATTATATCGGCAAAATAATCTCCACCCATATTAACATTAGCATCGAATGTAACTTCGATATCAACATATCCGCTTGGAGGCACACTTCCATTTGTAGTATCTAGTGATAACCAAGGAGTAGTACTTGGAAACGCCATCATCATAACTTCTTTACCACCATTGAAGCTACCAACTAAAGTGGATGCTCCGGTAGTCCTATCAATTATTCTTAAATTACCATCCAAACCACCACCATAAGCAGCCATATATAAATTACCTGA
>JAFGPR010000298.1 GCA_016936095.1 Ignavibacteriales bacterium
AAAGAATTAAGTTTTGCTAATGTTAGAATTGCTGGAACAATGATGGGAACCTCTGCAAATGCAGAAGGTAAATTTGAATTCAGATTAAAGCCAGATAATTATATATTAATTACTTCATTTATTGGTTATAAATCCGATACAACAAAAATAAATCTTACCCAAAATATGCAAGTTGAGATTTCACTTAAAGCAATAAGTTACGAGTTGAATGAAGTAATAGTAACACCACGAGAAAATCCAGCATTAAGAATTATAAGAAAAGCAATTGAATCTAAACATATTCGTGAAGAAAATTTAAATTCATACATTTTTAAAAGTTATACAAAGGGTATAATTAAAACTAATCGCCCTATGGACTCTGATGAAAATTCAATTATAATTAATGCTGGAGACGAAACGGATTCTATACCCTTAAGTATTGAGGGTATTTTAGAGAATGAAAATATTGGATATTACAAAAAACCTGATCTTTATAAGGATGAAATAATAGCACGAAAACAAACTGCAAATTTCCCATCTGAAATAAATTTCTTGACCGGTGGTAGGTTAATGCAGAATTTTTATACCGATGATGTTGAATTTTTCGAAAGTCCACTTGAAAGTCCAATTTCAGATAAAGCTCTTGATTATTACTTTTATTATCTTGAAGATAGTCTAATGCTGGATGATCTCAAAATTTATAAAATACTTTTTGAAACCGATGACAATTCTGACCCTGGTTTTGAAGGTTATGTTTACATTTCTGATAGCACTTTTTCATTGATAAAGATTGATGTAAAAATTAATGATGCTGCGAACCCATTCCCCGCTATCCTTAAAGAAATTAAAGTATTTCAACAATTTCTTTCATATGAAGATATATATATGCCAATCGATTATAGATTATTTGTTGATATTGAGCTTAGTCTTTTCGGAAAAACATTAGCTGCAAGTTTTGACTTAAATTCAATTTACTTTGATTATCAGATAAATCCCGAAATATCTCCAAACTTTTTTGCTGACGATGTAATAATTAAAGTTCATAATGATGCTGATGATAAGGATTCAACCTATTGGCAAAACACACAAACAATTCCCACTAACTTAGAAGAAGAAATTGCTTATGCAAGAATTGATAGTCTTGAAGCAATTCCAAAAGATTCTTCTTTCTTTGAATTTGATATTCTCGATACAAAATTAAATTTCTCTGAAAATTTTCAACTAAACGGACCTATCGGGTTATCTCACTATCATTTCAATCGAGTTGAAGGACATACTATTGATGCAAGATTTTCATTTGATGAAATAATTAACAAATATTCGTATACATCTTTAGATTTAGATTATGGTTTTGACGATAAAAAATTTAAAACAGATTTTTCATTTGGAGCAAGATTTGGAAAATCAAATTTATTTAGAATTTCAGTAAATGTTTATGATAAATTAAAATATTTATTTGATGATACCCCAATCTCTAATACAGAATTCATAATTACATATTTAAGTTTATCCGATAAACAAGATTTTTTAGAATATTATTATTCATCCGGAGCAGATATAAAATTCAGTTATGAAATTCACCCTAAAATTAATTTAGCAGTAACATTTTCTCATCAAAATGATAGAACAGCAAAAAAGAACACAGATTTCTCTATTTTTGAAACCGAAAAAAAATTCAGTAATGTTCTACCAATCTTTGATTCAAAGATTAATTCAATATCACCACAAATCGATTTTACTTTTAGAAAAATTAAATACATAGAAGACAGCAATGGTAAAAGAAAATTTTATATGCCTGGTCCTGTAATGACTTTATCGTTACAAGGAATTTTTAGTAATAAATCTATTTTGCAAAGCAATCTTGATTTCAATTTGTTTAGATCGATAATAACAACAAACATAAGACCTTTCGAAACAACAGAATTAAACACAAAGATAACCACCGTTTATTCTAATGGACCTGTCCCCTTTCAAATACTACAACATTTGACTGGAAATATTGACAACTTTGGTCGAGAATATTCTTTCAGAACTCTGGGCCTTTATGAAATGTTTGGTGATAGAGTACTTGCATTTAATTTGCAATATAATTTATATGATGAATTATTTAGATACTTAAATTTACCAATTCTTGAAGATTTAAAATTAAATCTTTACTTGCATTTTAATGCCGCATATTTAGACATTTCTGATCAGAGTAAAAATATTTTAACAGTACCTTATAAAACTTTCAATCAACCATTTTACGAAATCGGTTTCAGTATTGGAAAAGTAATATGGATATTGCCTTTAGCAGTTGAATTTACCTGGAAACTAAACCATAAAGATGGAAATAATTTTGTAATTGGATTAGGAATGTTTGAGTTTTAATTGTTCATCCTCAGTAACACTAATTTCTCATTACTTTAAATATTTGGCCTAATTACTAAGTTGAGTAAAACTTAAAAACTTATTATGAAATTACTTTTATTTACTCAAAGAATAACACTCAATTTTTTTATGATAAAATGCTTCATTTTCAACTACAAATTTATTTTTTTTATATAATTATTATTAACTTGTTGTATTAACTATTGTTATAAGGTAAATAAATAGTTAACTTTACATAAGTGATTTAAATAATAATTTTAATATATAATTATTGATGAGGGCATAATGAAAATAGAAATTTTCTTTTTATTGCTTCTATTCACAATCTCAAATTTTATTTATTCTCAATATTCTGAACCTACTAAAGAACTCAACAAAGTTGACAAAACATTCTTTATTGAAAACAAGGGGCAGTGGCCTGAAGAAGTAAGATACCTTGCAAATATAAAAGGTATGCAAACTTGGATTACCGATTTCGGAGTTGTTTATGATTTTTATTCTTTGGAAATTGACAAAACAAACAAAGAAAATTCAGATAAGTTTCCTAATCCAGAAATATGCAAAAAAATTGGTAATGTTGTCAAACTTAAACTTGAAGGAATTAATAATTACAACACAAAATTTGTCCCCAGAGAAAAGCAAGAAGGATATTACAATTACTTCATTGGAAATGACAAAACAAGATGGGCAAAGGATGTAGGTCTATACAAAGAAATAGTTGTAGAAGAAATTTATGAGGACATTAGTGTCAGATATTATTATGATGGATATAATTTAAGGTATGATTACAACTTAAAACCTTTTGCTGATATAAGCAAAATAAAATTTAGTGTTGAAGGAGCAGAAAGTTATTATGTAAATCAAGATGGCGAGTTAGTTATTAAGACAGATATTGGAAATGTTATAAATGGAAAAATATTTGCATATCAAGAAAACGGTAAAGAAATAGAATGCATTTTCTCCATGAACGATGATGGAAGCATTGGATTCAAGACGGAAGAATACGATGAATATTTAGCATTAGTAATCGACCCGCTTGTTTACTCTACTTTTATAGGAGGTAGTCTTTCAGAAACAGCATACTCAATAAAAGTTGATGACACGGGTTGCGTTTATATTACGGGTGAAACTGAATCATCAAATTATCCCATAACAGATAATGCATATGATAAATCATATAATGGTAACATAGATGTTTTTGTAACCAAACTAACTTCAGATGGCAGTAGATTAATTTATTCTACTTTTATCGGAGGAAGCAATGGTGATGTTGGGAAATCAATTGCAATAGATGAAAATTACAGAGCATTTATAACTGGTTATACTGCTTCAACTGATTATCCTACTGAAGGAGATGCATTTGATTTATCGCATAACGGTCAGACAGATGCTTTTTTTACTATATTAAATTCCGATGGTACTGCGTTAGAAATATCTACATTTTTAGGTGGTAATTCTGATGATTATGGAAATTCGATTACTATTCATCCTGATGCAGAAGATATTTATATTACAGGCGAAACCTATTCAACAGATTTTCCAACAACAGCTGGTGCTTATGATGAATCATTTAATGGATATTCTGATGTTTTCGTTACACGATTTGGTTCGGATCAATCTTTAAGATATTCCACTTACATAGGAGGAGTGGAAGGGCACGATTTGGGACTTTCGATTACCATAGATAATGAACGATATTCTTATGTTACTGGTTATACAAAGGCATCAGATTTTCCAACAACTGCAGGGGTTTACGATCAATCATTTAACGACTATGAGGATGCTTTCATTCTAAAATTAAATTCAGATGGAAGTAACCTTTTATTTTCAACGTATATTGGTGGCAATGATTATGAGCGAGGTTATTCAATCAAAGTAGATTTAAATGGAAATGCATATATTACAGGTGAAACCCATTCAACAGATTTTCCAACTACAAGCGGTGCTTACGACAAATCATATAATGGAAATTGTGATGTCTTTGCAACAAAATTAAATTCAAATGGCTCCGATTTGATTTATTCAACTTTCATCGGTGGAAGTGGAATCGATAACGGTAAATCGATTGCTATTAATTATTTTGGCAACGCATATATTTTTGGGCAAACTGCATCCACTAACTATCCCGTTACTTCAGATGCTTATGATCCCACACATAATGGAGGTCTTGATATTTTTGTAACAAAATTAAATTCAATTGGAAGTAATTTAGTATACTCAACTTTCATTGGAGGAACTTATGATGATTGGGAAGGTTCTATTGATATAGATAACGATGGAAATGTTTATCTCACGGGATGTACTGCCTCTTCTAATTATCCAACAACCCCTGGTGCCTTTGATGAATCTTTCAATGGGAATTATGATGTTTTTGTAACCAAACTATATGAAACAGCATTATTACCACCTTTGCAGTTAGATGTAAAAGTATTTTTACAAGGTGCATACCGATAATCTTTATACCTTTCAAAAAATATTATTTAAGCCATCCCTCAAAAGGGTGGCTTTTATTTTTTTAAAAAATATTTTTACTAATTTATTAAAAATGTTTTAGTCAATTTTAAATGTATGCATCTATTTATACATTGAAACTGTATTACTTTTCAATATTTTAGAACAAGCCTAATAAAAAAAATAATAATATTTTGGAGAGAACAATGAAACTCAAAATTTTGCTTGTGCTGTTATGCTTTTCTCTTATTCTTTTTTGTGCATGCGAATCCGAGACCACTGAGCCTAAAATCAGTTATCAAAATCATCTTTTAAAAGGAGATGATGTTGGAATTGGTTTTTCAAGTTGGAAAGATATCAGTATTCCTGTTGATGCTAAATCACCAACTACTATAGATTATAAACAGAAACTTTCCTTCAAAGGGAAAACATTTTGGTTTAATATTCTCCCTTCCAGTACCTCAATTTATGAAATCCTCGACAATAATATTGTTGTAGAAAAACATAATGAACAAGTAAATGTATTGGATTTTATCTTTGACCCCACCGAAAGGGGTTTTTATAATTGGTATCCCGAATTATCGAGTCCGAGAAATAATTGGGGAGGAATTATGAAACGAATACCGAATGAAATGAAAAATTTTAAAGATAAATTCCATTACCTGGAAATCTGGCTTAAAATTGAAGAAGCACCAAATGATGTAATTTTATATATTGAATTTGGAAGATTTAGTGAAGATATAATTCTCAATGGTATATTAGATACTGAAGATAAAAACAATAATGACTTCATTGATAATGGAGAGGATATTGGTTTAGATGGTTGGACTGATGAGCAGGAAAGATTTGAGTTGGTAATAATAGACACAACTCATCCATCATATCAAGATCCGAGTAATGATAATTTTTATTATATGGGTGAATACAATTCGGATTCTTACAATAAAATAAACGGCATAGAAAACAATGCCAAGTTAACCGATTATGGTACTATTCCAAATACAGAAGATTTGAATTTTAATTATTATCTCGATACACAAAATGATTATTATCAATTTGCCCTGACACTAAATAAAAACAATACAGCAAGTATAAAATATTTTTCACAAAGCGGACAGAATGGTTGGTTTAAAATTAAAATACCGATTGATGAACCCGACAAAATTATTGGTAATCCAAATTTGAAAAATGTTGAAATGCTCAGATTTTGGACTACAAACGCAAACAATAAAGTTCATTTGAGAATAGCCGCGATTTACTTAATTTGATACTCATTCGAAAAGCCCTGTTAATCAGGGCTTTTTTCTTTCAAACCACCTCAATTTTCAATATATTTACACAAAATTTTTCAAATTTTAATTGAGATACTTATGAAAAAAATATTTCTCAATATTTTTTTATTATTTGGTTTAATCAGCTCAACTGTAAACTCACAAACATGGATTCGTGTTAATCAGCTTGGTTATCTACCTGAGCAATTAAAAGTAGCGGTTTTAATTAGTAAGAATAATATTCTCATTGAGAATTTTGAATTGCGACATGCTTTAACAGATGAAGTTGTTTTTACTTCTGATGATATTACTAATTATGGTGTATACTTAAATTTTACCACAACATATCGCTTAAATTTTTCCGAATTTAAAAATGAAGGTGCTTTTTATATTCAAGTTAAGGATTCTAAATCTCCTGTTTTTAGAATAAATAATTCTGTTTATGATGGAACTGCTGACTTACTGTTAAATTATATGCGTCAACAAAGATGTGGTTTTAATCCATTTTTAAATGATTCATGCCACAAACATGATGGATTTATTATTTACCATCCAACTCTTGATTCCACTCATATTGATGTAACCGGTGGTTGGCACGATGCATCAGATTACTTGCAATATGTTACAACCTCAGCAAATGCTACTTATCAAATGTTATTTGCATATCAACAAAACCCGGGAGCATATAAAGATAATTATCTTGCTAACGGATTACTTGGTAAGAATGGTATTCCTGATATTCTTGATGAAGCTAAATGGGGTTTAGATTGGTTATTAAAAATGAATCCTGAAAAAGGAATGATGTTCAATCAAATTGCAGATGATAGAGATCATCAAGGATTTAGGTTACCTACTTTAGATTTGACAAGTTACGGCAAAGAATTTGAGAGACCTGTTTATTATTGTACAGGTCAACCACAGGGTGTTTTCAAGCATAAAAACAGAACAACTGGAATTGCTTCAACAGCAGGAAAATATGCCTCTGCTTTTGCTCTTGGCTCAGAATTATTAAAACCCTATTATCCAGAGTTTTGTAAAAAGATAAGGCAAAAATCATTTGATGCCTATCAATATGGTTTAAATAATCCGGGTGTCTGTCAGACTGCTCCCTGTCGTGCTCCCTATTTCTATGAAGAAGATAATTGGTTCGATGATATGCAACTTGCCGCTGTTTCAATTTATAATTTGAGCAAAGATGAAGAATTTTTGACTGAAGCAAAGGCATTTGGTAATAAAGAAAAAATTATACCCTGGATGGGTTCTGACACAGTAAGACATTATCAATGGTATCCATTTGTAAATCTGGGTCACTATCTACTTGCCAAAAGTGGAGACACAAATTTCACTAATTATTTAAAACAAGGATTGGAAAAAATTTATCAAAAAGGAAAGAAAAATACATTTCAAATTGGGATTCCATTTATTTGGTGTTCAAATAATTTGATTGCTGCTGCTCTTACACAATCAAAATTATATTTTAATTTGACAGGTGATAATACTTTTCAAGAAATGGAAGCAGCATTACGGGATTGGTTATTCGGTTGTAATCCTTGGGGTACATCTATGATTGTTGGACTTCCCTCTTTTGGTGATTACCCTGATGATATACATTCTGCATTGACACATCATCATGGGTATAGGTTAGATGGCGCTCTTGTTGATGGACCTATTTACGCTTCTATTTTTAGTAGGTTAATCGGTTTAACGATTTATAATGGCGATGAATACGAAGAATTTCAATCTGATTTTATTGTCTATCACGATGACTATGGTGATTATTCGACAAACGAACCGACAATGGATGGAACAGCAAGTTTGTCGTATTATCTTTCTGCATTAGAAATGGATGGAAACAAGTTTGATAATTCTAATAATATAAAACATCTTGGTGGAATTACACGATTTGATACAACAAAAAAAAATATATATTTGGCATTCACTGGGCACGAATATTCTGATGGAGGTGAAATAATCAAGTCCGTTCTTAAAAAACATAACATAAAAGCATCTTTCTTTTTTACAGGGGATTTTTATCGTAATTCTAAAAATAAAATTTTATTTGAACAACTCATTGAAGATGGACATTATCTCGGTGCACATTCAGACAAACATTTGCTATATGCAACTTGGGAAGATCGAGATTCACTGCTCGTCACCAAAGAGCAATTTATTAACGATTTAAAAAACAATTTTAAAGAGATGAACAAGTTCGGAATAAAAGAATCAAATTATTTCCTCCCTCCTTATGAATGGTATAATAGACAAATTTGTGATTGGTGTAATGAATATGGAATCACATTAATCAATTATTCATCCGGAACCTTATCAACTGCGGATTACACATATCCAAGAATGGAGAAAAGATACATTGATAGTGAAAAAATTTATAATTCTATTCTCGATTATGAAAAAGAAAAAGGGTTGAATGGATTTATTTTATTGTTACACATTGGAACTAATCCCGAAAGGGAAGACAAGTTTTATTTTAAGTTGAATTCAATTCTTTTGGAATTAGAAGAGAACGGATATAATTTTTCGTTATTTCCATAAAAATTTAATTAATAAGTTTAATTATTTTCTTTATCAATTTTTTTTTGGATATTATTTCAAAATGCTTTAAATTTTCATATGATTTAAAAACAATTAAGGGAGTTTGAGATGAAAAAGTCATTCTTCATTCTTTTCCCTTTAATCC
>JAFGPR010000299.1 GCA_016936095.1 Ignavibacteriales bacterium
CAAATTTGATAACCAAGTCCACGCGAACCTGAATGTATTTGTAAAACGATCTGTCCAATAAAAAGACCCATAGATTCAGCTTTTTCATTGTCAAAAATTTCATCAACAACTTCAATTTCCATAAAATGATTACCCGAACCAAGTGTTCCCGCTTGATCCAACCCTCTTTCAATTGCTCTTTCGCTCACAGTCGATGTGTCAGCATCATTTAAGCAACCATTTTCTTCTGTAAATTCTAAATCTTCGTCTGTTCCAAAATTATTCTCAACTGCCCAGGCAGCACCCTGCTCCATTATTTTTTTTACTTCCTTACTTGATAATTTTTCAATCGCTCCTTTTGCCCCAACACCTGTTGGAATATTTTTGTAGAATTCGTTTATTAGTTCGTGTATTTTATTTTTTACATTTTCATAATGTAAAGAAGTTCTTGCAAGACGGACACCACAATTAATGTCATATCCGACACCACCAGGTGAAATTACCCCTTCATTTAAATCAGTGGCAGCTACTCCACCTATTGGAAAACCATAACCCCAGTGAATATCAGGCATCGCTAGACTGAATTTTTGTATCCCTGGTAAATGAGCTACATTTATTACTTGTTGTAAAGCTCCTTCATCTACACTACCTTCTAACATTTTTTTCGATGCAAAAATTCTACCAGGCACTTTCATATTTCCTGATTTTGGAATTTCCCACAAAAAGTCATTTATTCTGTTTAATTCTACAATCCCTATTTTCATATACAAATCTTAAAATCATTTGTGAAAATTATATTTTTTAATTAGCACCGCAATTTATTGCGGTGAAAATAATAAGAAAATTTCAACTTTAACGGTTTGAACCGTTTTAATTCAATTAATTCCTTCAAGTATCAAAAATTATTTTTGTCTTATATTTCTTCTCAACTTCTTCAATTTTTAATTGATGATAAGTAACTGCTTTTATTTCTCGTTGAATTATATGTTTTTCGGGATTAAATTTTTCGTAAATTAATTTGGCTAATAATTCATATCCATCATGATTTTGTATAATAAAAATATCTTCGACTGTAACTAATATTTTTTTTCGTGTGACTATGTTAAAATTAATTTCACTTAAAAAATCAATTAATAATTCCTCTAAGCTATTACTTGAAATAGTAAAATTCTCTGTAAATATATTATTTGTTGTTTCGAAATTTTCAAGAGAAATCTCACAAATGGCGGAAGCAGAAAAGATGAATAAATCGTTAATTAAATCTGCCGTTACTTCAATCCCAATATCAGCTGTATGTTCGATAAACTTAAAATGTGCCATAAAACCTTAATTGATAATGCACAAAAATAAAAAAACCTTGCAACAAATATAATTACAAGGTTTAGAATTGTGAGCGCGGATGGGCTCGAACCATCGACCCCCTGCTTAAAAGGCAGATGCTCTACCACTGAGCTACGCGCCCGCCAAATTTATATTGAACAAGTAACAAATTTTCAAAAAATAAGATTACAATTGTAATAATTCTTAATCAGATAAACAAACATTTTTTATCATTTTTTGCTAATTCCTTTTTAATAAACTCAAAATATTCGGTTGAAATAGAAGTCTGGCGGAAAATATCAATAATATCATCTTTAGAAATTTTATTAAAGTCCTTTTCCAATGGAGTAATAAAAACACCTCCAAAATCAACGGCAGCTGGACTTAAGAGAATATTTCCATCACCTTCTGCGAAATATTGATATGGACGATGTTTTGCTCTTGGAAAAATTATAACTCTCCATTTATTTTGCTCATAATTTGAAATAATATTCAACATTGGTTCTTCATCTGATGGAGATATTTTCTTATAAATATCAAAGAATTTATTGAAATATTTTTTAATAAAATCCTTATTGTTTGATTCAATTGAAATAAAATTTCTCAGATATTTATCAACCGCATAAACAGCACTACCATTTTCTTCGACTAATTTTTGAGCAGATTGCTTTATTATATTTGGATATTCAGAATCAATAGGCATAAAATACTTAAGTCCAGCTTGATAATGAAAATGGTCAGGAGCAGAAGCACCACATTTTGGGCCATTGTAAAAAACAATGTAATGCTTACTCAAATCTCTACTTATATCAAGCAATCCCTCGAAGTTCGGCTCAATTGCTTGAGGAATATGGTCAATCTTTGGTAATGTAAAATGTTCAGGAAAAATTGGATATGGATTGACCAAAATTATTAAATCTCGATAATATAAAATTCCTTTCTGTTCAGGTGATAAATTTTTGATGCATAAGAAACACTTTCTGTTTTCAATTGATTTTTTATCCACCTTTGCAGAAGATGAAATTATTCTTCCGGGATTAAATTGAACTTTTATTTGAAAACCATCAAATTCAAAGACCTTTACCTGCACTTTTTCAAGACTTTTGTATCCTTCTTTAGGAAGTTTCCAAACTTTTTTTTGTTGGGATAACAACGCTTTAGTTTTATCTGCAATTGTATCACTATCAAGAAATGGTTTTAATTCTTCTTCGCTTATTATTCTTTTTTCAATCATAATTATTTTTTCTTATTCTTTTTTTGTCTTGCAAGTAATTCATAAGTTCTAATTCTATCTTTGTAAAGATTATGATTATTTATTTTGTCAATAGGAAGCGAAGAATCAGTATTTCCTTCCCATCTTCTGCACATATAAATTGGATCGTAAATCCTTCCAATTTGATAATCTCTTGAAATAGCCAAACCAACAGCATAATCTTCTCCATAACTTACATTTGGAATTTTTATTTTTCTTAATAAGGGAGTATAAAATGCTCTAGGTGCACCTAATCCGTTTATTCTTAGAGCATTGTTTCTACCATTATCCCAAGTCCACTCCTTGTGGTCTATTATTCCAGGAGGAATCTCTTCTAAATTGAAATTTGTCATCTGATAAGAACCAATAACCATAGCACATTTTTCTTCTTTGAATTTATCAACTATTTTTTGTAATGTGGTTCCATCTTTATAAAGATCATCGCTATCGAGTTGGCAAGCAAATCTTCCGCATTTAGGATGATGAACTCCTTCATTCCAACAACCCCCAATTCCTAAATCTTTTCGCTTTGGAATAATGTGAATAAGGCGAGAATCATTTTTTGCAAATTGCTTAACGATGTCTGTTGTTCCATCGTCCGAATAATTATCTATCACGAATAAATTGAATTTGAAATTTGTCTTTTGTTTCAAGACAGACTGTATTGCATCAGTGATTGTTTTTGCTCTGTTCTTAACTGGTATGACAACAGATGCCTCGTATTCAAAATTTTCCTCTTCCAAATTTATTTTTTTGAATTCGGGTCTTAGGTAACCACTGATTTCTTTCAAATGTTCAGTGCAAGCTTCTTCCATTTCAATCTGAACATCGCGATTTCTTGGGTCAACATAATCAAATTGCTTTTCACCTGATTTTCTTATATCAGTTTCGACTGTTGAATACGAAAATTCCTGAACTCGAGCTAATTTAAAATGTTGGGATATTTTTAAACGTAAGCTATAAAATCCTGCAAACCGGTAATCGCTAATACCTGACTTAAAAGTTTTCCTAAGTGCTTTTTTACTTAATAAAATTAAATGTCCAAAGTCAAAATCATTTCTTAAACTACCAATCTGATAATCAATAACAGGATGAGCTGAACGAACATCTTCTTTGATTTCATAATAATCAGAATAGACTAAACCAGCATCAGTATCATCAGCTACGTTGAGCATTCTATCAAGTCCAAATTGTCCAATTTCAATTAGAGTATCTTTCATAACGAAAAGACAATATGTTGTTTTGCAATTTTCTGCTATAGATTTGATAGCATTACTACTGAAGAAATTATCAACAGGCAGGCTTGTGCAACCTTTAATTACTTTTTCAAAATTTGGTGGAGTTAAAAGAAAAATCTTGCTGATTAGTCTTGTCTTTTTTAGATTTTTTATAGTCTTTTCAGTATGCTCAAAACCATTATAAGGTATGAAAGCATTCATTTTTCTAAACATTAAAACTCCTATTTATTGTTAAAAATCTATTTTTTATTTAAGTTACAATTAAAAATCAAAAGTCTAAAGAAGCGCCAAACCAAATTTGTCGCCCTGCTTCTGGTAAACTCCATTGATGAAAATATAATTTATCAAAAATGTTATTAAATCTTATGAATGCTTCAAGAGATTTTGAATTATCAAGTTTGAATTTATATGAAAGTCTTAAATTGAGCAATATATAAGAATTCATTTTTTTAAATTTATCATAAACATATTGATATTCATTTCCCTTAAATGTTAATTCTGTATTGATATTGAAACCATTAAGGAAATAATAATCTACAATTATGGCTCCAAGAAAATCAGGTCTGTTGTCTAATGTATCTTTATACTCACCTTCATTATTTTTTGCGTAAGTATTCATAAGGGTTAAATTTACATTACAATACAGGTTTTCAAAGGGAGTAAGAGAAGTAGTCAATTCAATTCCAAATGTACGAATATTGTCTTTGTTTATTCGCATGGATTTACCACCAGCTATTTTTGTCTTTATTATTCCATCTTTTAGATAGGTTAGGAACACGGAAAGATTAGTTTTACCCAAACTATATTTATAATCTGCAGAAATCTCTGTAGTAAGTGCATTCTCCGCTTTTAAGTCAGGATTAATTACAAATTTTCCTAAGGCACCAGAATAAGATTCACGAAGAGTAGGGAAACGAGTTTTTCTACCAATATTAAATTTGGTTGAGAATGAAGGAGAGAATGAGTAGACGAAAGCTGAATATGCACTATAATCAGAAAATGGTTCACGTGCTGGATGTGGACCTGTGCTAGGTGTGCTTACTCCATCAAAACTTCCGCCCAAAATAATAGAATAAGTTGGTTGAATAAACTCATATTCGCAACCAACACTGTATAGATTTTGGCTATATTTATCTTCAATATAACTTGAACTTAAAAAATCTTCTTTATGGGTTGTTGTATATCCGCTACCGCTGAATTTAAAAAGATGATTAACGCCAAATAATTTTGTGTAGATTAATCTGCCATAATAAATATAATCGTTATCCCGTTCAATATCATCAATGTTTGAAAATGTTATGTCAGCGTACTGATCAATTTGCATATTGAATTTTGTAAAAGAAAAAGAATATGTAAGAAAAGAATTTTTATCTTTTTCAAGTTCTTGAACACCGTTTAAGTTAATACCCAATTTTTTCCAATCAGGATATTTCCAATATCGAATTTGTTCAACATCTGTTTCAGGTGGAACGCCCTTCTTAGAATCGATGTAAGAAATAGATAGTCCTAAATTTGAAAAATTGGTGAAATTATATGTAACTTTTCCAAAGGTATTGATCGATTTGCTGTAGCTATTAATACGTTGCTGTGATAAATTATTAGAATCTGAATAGGAAACAGGTAAATTGTATCCTTTTGTATTTTTATATGATGTAGAAAGCAAATAGGAGAAGTTTTTGTTTCCATCAAGCCAGTAACCGGAATATCGTTGGAAATTGTTTTGTCCGAATTGAGTTGAAATTTTTCCTTTAGACATTTCGTCACAATATTCTTTTGATTGAATATTAACGACACCTGCCGGAGTATTTGCTCCGTAAATCATCGAAGGAATACCTTTTGTTATAGTCATTTCGCCAATAGCCTCAGTTGGTATTAGACTTAAATCAATTCGATTGTCCCAAGGTACATTTATAGGTGCACCATCAAAAAATAAAGCTATTTGCCTTTCACCTGCTCCTCGAATGTAATATAGATTTTCCCCACGAGAATTAGTCTGAATTTTTACTGAAGGAATATATATTGCTAATTCGTCAACACTTGAAGCATCAGATTTTTCAATATTTCTACTATCAATTTTAATTACTTGCTTTGCTTCAAGCACCAAACCACTTTTAATTGTAATTTCATCAAGTACGTATTTTAATGTATCTTGAGTAAAAGTCAATTTGCTCAAGACAAAAAATGTGATAAAGAAGAAACCCTTTACAGACATAAAATTGCTCAACGTATATGTTTTTTACTTAATTGTTTGTTTTATCTAATTACTAAACTAGAATTGTTACTTATTTTACTAATTTATAAAAATAAAAATAACAAATTATTTTTATTTTGTTATTATTCAATTTAAATTTGTAAGTGTTTATGAAAAAGATTAAATATTCAGTGATTGTTTTTGATTTAGGAAATGTATTAATCAATTATAATTATACTTTAACTGCTAATTTAGTTGAAAAAGTTGAAAAAGGATTCGGACAAAAATTTCTCGATTTTTTTTCTAATCACTTTGATATTGTCAAGAAATTGGAAAAAGGTGAAATTGGTTCAGATGATTTTATAGATAAATTATCAATAGTTTTTGAGAATAAAATTAACAAAAATGATATATGTCAATTTTATTCTGATGTGTTTATTCCGAATGAGGAAATGATTTCTCTATTGCCACAATTAAAAAGTAAATACAAACTTGTGTTAATGTCAAATACTAATGAAATTCACAAAGAATATTCGTGGGGCAAATACGATTTTATTAAATACTTTGATAAAATGATACTTTCTCATGAAGTTAAATTCGCAAAACCTGAAGAGGGCATTTACAAAGCTGTTATGAAATTTACTCAATGCCCACCAGATGAGCATTTTTATATTGATGATTATTTATCTTTCATTGAAGCTGGAAAGGAAATTGGTTGGGATGCTGTTCAGTTTACAAATTTTAATAAATTGATGGAAGAATTAAAAATTAGAAGTATTTTATAACGTTAAAAATAAATTTTTGAGTAGGATAGCAATGAGAAATATTAATAATGGAAATATTTTTAAACTAGCAAAAGAAAACTCATCACCTTTTAGGTATGGTATAAAAGAAACAGCAATTATTCTGGCAGCAGGACATGGTAAAAGAATCAGGTCACAAAGATCCAAAATGTTGCATATGATATGGGAAAAACCAACAATCTTAAGAGTGCATGAAGCTTGCAGCGATGCAATAAAAAAGATAAATATTGCAATTGTTGTAGGAATTAAAGCAGAGGATGTTATATCTTCTGTTGGTCGAAAAAGTAATACGTGTTATATCTATCAGGAAGAACAAAGGGGAACTGGACATGCTGTTCAGGTAGCATTGAAAAATCTGAATGGGAGAAAATATTCCGGTATAGTGTATGTTATCCCAGGTGATATGGGATTAATTGATCAGCATACAATAAAAATGTTTAAAAAATCCTTTATACACTCTGGTGCGGATATGATGGTACTAACGGGTATTTACACGGGTGAAAAGTCAAAAAACACTTATGGAAGAATAATAAGAGTTAAAAGCAAAGATATAAATGGTAAATCTTCAGGAAAAGACTTTAACAAAGTAATAGAAATTTTGGAGCATAAGGATATTCTTGGTTTACCTACCAATAAATCCTATGAGGTGGAATTTAACAAAAGAAAATATTCTTTCTCAAAGAGAGAACTTCTTAATATTGATGAATTCAACTCTGGAGTTTATGCTTTTAAATTTGAAAGACTGACAGAATTGATTGACAATTTAAAAAGTAATAACGTGCAAAAGGAAATATACATTACTGACTTAATTAGTTTATTTAATAGAAAAGGTTATACCGTTTGTGCAAGTAGTCCACATCAACAACATGTTTTAATGGGATTCAATAATAAATCGGTCCTGGCTCAGATGGAATCAATTGCCCGACAGATTGTCTATGAAAAAATTAAAGATATAATTGAAATAGACGATCCCGAAGATTTTTTCATTGATGATGATGTTGTTAAAGATATTTTAAAAATGGACAAAAAAGGAAAACCACTTGACATAAAAATTGGTAAAGGTGTTTATATCGGAAAAGGTGTTAAACTGAATTACAATCTGACTCTTAAAAAAAATGTATATGTCAATGGAAATGTAATTTTTAATAAAAATGTTACTGTGTGGGAAAATGTTCATCTTTCATGTTTTGAAAATCAAAGGTTGGTACTGAAAGAAAATGTCGAAATTCTTTGGGGAAATATTATTAAGGGAAATATTTTTATTGGTAAAAATTCAAGAATTGAATCAAGTGTTAATATGACTGGCAGTGATGAATACCCAATGAGAGTGGGGGAGAATGTTACCATTAAAGGGACAAGCTATGTTTTCGGCTCAATAATTGATGATGATGTTTTTATTGAACATAGTGTATTGATAAAAAAGAAGATTAATAAATTGATTAAAAGAAACAATGAAATACAAAAAGTAAGATTTTTCTTACCATTGCCAAGCGGTATTGATGCAATAGATAATTTAAAGTAGTTGGATTTATATAAATAAAAATCAAATATTTTTAAAGGTAATTTAAATGAATATAGTTATTGCTGGTGCAGGAGAAGTGGGATATCATCTTGTAAAACAACTTTCAAATGAAGAGCATAATATTTCTGTAATAGATCCCGATTCTTCACGTTTAGATAAAGTTAGTTCAATCTCGGAGGTTATGACGATAAATGGTTCAGCAACGAGCCTTGAGGTACTTGAAAAGGCAAAAATAA
>JAFGPR010000300.1 GCA_016936095.1 Ignavibacteriales bacterium
AAATAACACAAACACAACAATCAAAGTTGTGAATGACGTAATAATAGTTCGGCTCATCGTTCTATTAATTGCTTTATTAATATTCTCTTCCAGAGAAGCGGTTTTATGTACTTTCATATATTCACGAATTCTATCAAATACAATTACTGTATCGTTCACTGAATAACCAACCAAAGTTAGAAATGCCGCTATTACGCTAATATTGATTTCAAGATTGAGGAAATCAATTAAACCATAAAGCATTGAAAACAATCCTAAAGTAATAATAACATCGTGAAATGTAGCAAGTATAGCACCGGTTGCAAAAACAAATTTAAATCTGAATCCTAGATAAATCAAAATAACCAATAAAGCAAGACTTACTGCAATAATAGCATCAAGTTTTAATTCTTCTCCAACCTTAGGTCCGACCAAATCTTCTTTTTGAACAACAAATTGATTATCTTTCATATTATCTCTAAAATGTATCTTAATCCAATCCGCAATACTCACTCTTACTACCATACCTTTGTTTTCAACTTCTTCTGTAGCTTTACTTGTCTGGAATCCTTCGGTAAACAATTGATCAACCAATGCACTTGTTGTATCGGCATTTGAAAATTCGTATGTTATGGAATTGGTTGTCGTTTCAACAACTTTTTTATCAACATTAGGATAATACTTGTTAATTGCATCTTCTATTTCAGCCTGAACTTTTGGGAATACATCTAAAGGAATTTCTTGTAAATCTGTCCTAACTAGAACCCCTGTCTCGCCACCAAAAGTTTTAACTTCAATTTTACCTAAACCAATTTTATTTAAGTCGCTACGAATATCCGAGATATTTATTGGTTTTTCGAATTTTACTGCTACTTCTGTTCCACCCTTAAAATCAATTCCCATTTCCAAACCACGAATTAAAATGCTAGCAATTCCAATAACAGCAATAATTACAGAAATGGTGTATGCTAATTTTCGTTTTGACAAAAAATCAATATTCAGATTATCAAACAACCGTACTCTCCAGCCAACTTCAAGTTTTTGTCCCTTTGATGTCATTAAGTCAATTATTAAACGTGAAATAATCAATGCCGAAACCATACTACAAACGATACCAATCATAAGAGTAAGAGCAAAACCTTGAATAGGTCCACTACCAAATTGATATAAAATTATACCTGTAAAAAACGTTGTAATGTTTGCATCAAAAATAGCGGAATATGAATTTTTAAATCCACTGTCTACAGCTGCTTTTGTTGTTTTACCTGTTGTTAGTTCTTCTCTTATTCTTTCAAAGATAATTACATTTGCATCCACCGCCATACCAATAGTAAGAATAATACCCGCAATACCAGGCATAGTTAAAGTTGCCTTGAATGCAGCAAGAATACCAAAGACAAACAGTAGAGTGAACATTAATGCTAAATCAGCAACTACACCAGTTTTTTTATAGTATGCTATCATAAAAATAGCAACAAGCGCAAAACCAATCAGAGTAGACAATAATCCAGAGTTGATAGAATCCTGTCCAAGTGAAGGACCAACGGTTCTTTCTTCAAGTATATCTATTGGTGCTGGCAATGCACCAGCTTTTAAAACAATTTCAAGCAACTTAGATTCTTCAGAACTACCCATACCTGTAATTTGGGAATTACCACCTGTAATTTTGTTAATGATATTTGGGGCACTATATACAGCGCCGTCAAGAACAATAGCACATCTTTGATTAATATTTGAACCGGTTATTCTTGCCCACTCAGTTGCTCCCTCAGAATTCATTTGCATCGTAACAATATCTTCATTCGTTTGCGGATCAATTGTTGCCTGAGCATCTTCGATTACTCCACCTGTTAATTCGGGAGTCTTATTAACCAAATACATCATATGATATGTATTACCTTCTTCATCCGTAATAGCTTCAAATCCAAATAAAAACTCAACATCATCGGGCATTATATTTTTGACTTGGGGCTTGTCCAACAATCTTAATAATTTATCTCTATCTGTATCTTTAACATATGCATCTGCATACGGACTTTGTGGATTAACAATCGCAAGTGAAAAGAATGGGTGTTGCTTTGCAAATTCTTCCGGATCCATTTGTTCTGATGATTGACCGTCAACCAGAGAAGTGTCGCTCTCAGAAACAGTATCGGTTGAAGTTACTTCATCAGTAGCAGTAAGTGAATCAGTAATATTTGTACCAGCAAGAACTTCATCAATTTTATTCAAAAGGGGAACCGTAAACTCAGCCGGTTTAACTAATCTAAACTCGAGCAATGCTCGCCCTTGTAAAAGTCTTTTTGCCTCTTCTTCTTTCGCTACACCAGGTAATTCAACAACAATTCTTCTTGCACCTTGCTTTTGAATATTTGGTTCTGATACCCCGTATTGATTCACACGATTATTTATAACTTGCAAAGCACGCGATACTGCATCTTCTTCCTGTTGCTTTAATTCGTCAATTATTTCAGTTTCATCTTGACGGATATCACCAAAATATCTGCTTAGTCGGACATTACGATTTTGTAATTCCTCAACTATAATTGAGACCAGATCCTCATCTGTCTTTTTTGCTCTTTCCTCTGAAATTGCAAGAATCTCCTCGAATTGAGTGTCTGGATCTTTAGCAAGATTCTCTAATAATTTAGCTGTATTTACTTCTAATTGTAAATACATACCGCCTTGAAGGTCCAAACCCAATTTAATTCTATCCTCTCTATCCTTTCTGAATGAAGGATTTTCGGAAATTATACTATCCTCTTTGACTTCGAGGATTGCTTCTAAATTTTCTTTAGAAATGTCGGGATTCTGTTCTTTGATTTGCTTTTTAATTTGTTCTAATGACTCTTGTAGCTGATTACTATTTTGATAATCATAATAAGTTGGTAACAAATAATAAATTGCCACAATTATAAACAGAACAACAATAAAGATTTTAAAACGATATTGCTTCATACTTATAAACTCAAATTATTTAAAATTGTTAAAATTAAGAGAGCAAATATAAAGATATTTAGTAGAAGTAGCAATTTTTATAAAAAAAAGGCTGAAATTTATCGAAATTTACCAAATATTTTCCAATAAATCGTATTACTATTTATACTTATTTTAACAAGGTTACTTTTCTTGAAATAATATTATTTTCTGAAAACATAGTAATAATATAAACTCCGCTTGGAAGCTCATTAAAGTCCACCTGAAGAGAATATTTGCCTGCATTTTTGAAATCATTTATTATTGTTTTAATTTCCTCGCCAAGGATATTATAGAGTTTTATTTTTATATTACTCATAATTGGTATATCAAAAACAATAGTCGTCGTTGAATTAAATGGATTAGGATAATTTGTAAGTTGATAATCATTTGGAGCTATATTTTCATTACTTGTAATTGAGACCAATGCATATTTCTGTTTCAGGTTCATTATTCTGTCGAAAGATTCGTTTATTCGTTCTTCGGTTATATCACCATCCAAAACTTTTTGATAAATTGTATTAACAACAAAAGCAAGCATATTTGTAATGCTATCTTTTTCATAGACAGTATAAACAAGTATATCTACTCCGGCATTTACTGCAAGAACTATTGCAGTATCTAATCCATATTGATTTACAAGAGCACCCATCAACATAGCATCGCTTATTACCACTCCATCATAGCCAAGGGTATCA
>JAFGPR010000032.1 GCA_016936095.1 Ignavibacteriales bacterium
AAAGTTAAAAATTCTAATAATGATGGTATATGGAACGAGCAATGTGCTTCGGTGGATATAATTATTTTACCTGCATTTTGGAAAACTTGGTGGTTTATAACCTTAGGCATAATATTCTTAATGACAACAACTTTATATATATTTTACATCCGTTATCATCAGATTAGACAGATAAAATCCATAAAATCCAAATTATCGGCTGATCTACACGATAATATCGGTGCCGGATTAACCGAGATCTCAATTTGGAGTGAAATATCTGCAATGGAAATATTGAATTTTTCTGAGAATACTGCCCAACAAGTTAAGAATATCAGCGAAAAAGCAAGGCGTCTTACCGATGAAATAAGTGATATAGTTTGGGTGATTAATCCTGAACGTGACTCATTATATGAATTACTTGTTCGGCTAAAAACTTCTTATTCAGAATTGTTTGCACATCTTGGTATATCAATAATAATTAGAAATCTTGAAGCAATTAAGAATATTAAACTTAAAATGGATTTCAAACAGAATTTATACTTAATACTTCGTGAAGCATTGAACAACAGCATAAAACATAGTAATTGTTCAAAAATTGAAATTGATATAAAGTTAATTAGAAGAATATTAAAAATAAAAATTACAGATAATGGAAAAGGACTTGAAAGTAAGAATATTTCGCTTGGTCACGGATTAAAAAATATGCAAATGCGAGCAAAAGCTATTCGTGGAAGATTAAATTACTTTTCAAATAAGAATAAAGGGACTTCAATAGAGTTTATGGGAAAAATATCTAATATTTATAACTTAAAACAAATATATAACAATATTTTTAAAAAGAAAAAAACCACATAAATATGTAGTTGAAATTTTAATTTGTTTTTATAAAATTGTCCCCGAGATTCTTTATAATAGAAATCTTAATGTCGGAGAAAAAAATATGATAAAAGTAATAATTGTCGAGGATAACACACCAATTAGAGAAGGATTGTGTGCACTTATTTCAGGAACAAACAATTATTCCTGTGTTGGTACTTTTTCAGATTGTGAGGCTTTATTAAAAGAAATAAAAAAAATTACTTTTGATATTATTCTAATGGATATAGGATTACCTGGGATTAATGGTATTGAAGGTATAAAAAGAGTAAAAAAAATATATCCTGAAGCAAATATTTTGGTATTAACAATATATGAAGATAATGATATAATTTTTGATGCACTCTGTTCAGGTGCTTCCGGTTATTTAGTAAAAAAAACGTCTCCTTCAAAATTATTAGAATCTATTAATGAAGCATATCAAGGTGGTTCACCTATGAGTTCGACTATTGCAAGAAAGGTAATTGAACTATTCAGGAAAAATAATAATTTAAATATTAAATCAGATAATTATAATTTCTCAGAACGCGAAAAAGAAGTATTAGAACTTTTATCAAAGGGAAATAACTATGCCGAAATAGGTAATCAATTATTCATTTGTCTTGATACTGTGAGACATCATATAAGAAATATCTACAGAAAATTACACGTCCATTCACAGTCAGAAGCTATCGCAAAAGCAATGCGTGATGGAATTATCAGGTAAATTTTTGACTCTCTTTCATTCCCGACATCTCTAATTAAAAATACTGAAATTATGTTTTCCAACAATTACTACATCATTATGTAGGTTAACATTCTTTTCATAAAGAATTACAACAAAAACTACATTACTATGCTGTTGAAGTAAGTTTTAAATTCACTTAAATAGAACCCCAGATATTTATTTTTTTTTTGAAGTATCTAACCTTAGGAGCAAAATCATTTTTTAAATACTAATTAAATCTATTTTTCAACAAAACAGGAGGTTAGTATGAGACGACAAAATTACGAGCAAATTAAATTTTTTACTTTATTTTGCTTTCTGTCATTCATACTTTTTTTGAGCCCTCTGAATGCACAAGATAAGGGTGAAATCAGAGGACGTGTTACTAACGCTGTGACCGGGGAGGAGTTAATTGGAGCAAATGTTTTTATACCTGGTCTTAATATTGGTGCTTCCACTGATGTCAATGGTTACTTTTCAATTAAGAATGTAACCACAGGTACGCAAACACTAACAGCTCAGTACGTGGGATTTGAGAAGATGTCTTACGATGTTGTTGTTCGAGCAAATACAATTACCGAACAAAACTTTAGTATGAATCCAACATCTGTTCAAATGGATGAGGTAGTTGTTACTGGACAAGGAACAGCTATTGAAAAGAAAAAACTTACAACTTCAGTCGAAACAATTAATTTAGAAGAAATAAGAAATGCACCAGTAGAAACTGTTGATCAATTGCTACAAGGTCGTATTGCTGGATTAAATTCATTTACTTCCTCTGGATTGCCTGGTACGTCAGGAAGAGTAACAACAAGAGGAGTAAAAAGTTCTATAACAAATACTACCCCCGTAATTTATGTTGATGGTATAAGGGTTGACAATGCTGATGCTTACCGACTTGCGATCGACCTTGGGGGTACTGAATCTACATCTTTATCCGATTTGGTTGTTGGTGAAATAGATCACATTGAGGTAATTAAAGGTGGTGCAGGTGCAACAATCTATGGATCTGAAGCAGCAAATGGAATTATACAAATATTCACAAAAAAAGGTATTCCAGGTGAACCACGCTGGACTGCAAATATTACAGGTGGATATGACAAGCCAGAAGAACAATTTATTTCTGAAGAACTTACCAAAAAATATATAATGCATACAGGTAGATATCAAAGTTATAGTCTAGGAGTACAAGGTGGCTCGAAAGATTTTACATATAATGTAAATGGAAAAGTAACTGAAAATCTTGGCTTAATCGTACATGATAAAGCTAAAAATCAATCGTACAATTTAGCTACTGGATTTAGAGTAATATTATCTGAAAAAACAAATGTTGAGGGTTCAATAAGTTATGTAAAGTCACAACTATCAAGCATTTTTAATAATAACACAATCAATGCTCCATTTGCAGAAATGGAATTTGGTTCATATAAATGGTGGGTTGATGATTATGGCGATAGTCTAACAGAAGCTGGTATAGTAAATAGAATCGAGAATTATATGCTTGCACCTGAGATAACTGATGATGTAGATAGATTCAGAGTGGCATTGAATTTTGAATATAAGCCATTCGAAAACTTTACTAACAAAATAACATTCGGTACAGATTATCGAAATAACGAACAGCGCGCATTTATACCAAAATTCGCAGGTGATTACTTTGGTGCCGAGAATGGTTCATTACAAAGATTTAGCAGAGAATATGCTACTTACACCCTAGGCTACAATGCAAGTTATATTCTACCAAAATTAGGTCCTTTAGAACAAACATTATCATTTGGTGCTCAAGGTTTTCGTGTTGAAGATAGACAAACGAATATGTATGGTGAAACTTTTGATATTCCCGGGACAGATGATATCGGCAATGCTGCCGATCCAACTCTCGATGAGGACAATCGACAACTTTTTAACGGAGGATTCTATCTAACTGATCAAATAGGATTGTGGGATAAAGTTTTTATTGATGCTGGTTTTAGAGTTGATGGAAACTCAACATTTGGAGATGCAATTGGGATGCAATTTTATCCAAAGGTTGGTATTGCCTATAATATCTCTGATGAGAACTATTATCCACAGTCAATAAAACCATACATATCAACATTTAAAGTAAGATCTTCATGGGGACAAACCGGTAATTTCCCAACTCCGTTTACTCGGGACAAGATCTATGGAGCTCAGCAATTTCTAGGTAACGTAGGTATAGTATTTGAACCTCTAGGTAATCCTGGTAATGATGAGCTTGCTCCTGAAAGGACGACATCTATTGATGCTGGTTTTGATATGGGATTATTTCAAGATAAAGCTTTATTAGAATTTAATTACTTTTACCAAATTACAAAAGATGCTTTATTTCAATTTCCACGTGATCCAGCTAGTGGATGGGGATTGCAGTTGACTAATGTTGGGGAGATAGTAAATCAAGGTATGGAATGGGCATTAAATGCACAATTAATTCAAATACCTAATTTTGCTGCTAATATGCGAATATCTTATTCTACACTTGATAATGAAGTTACAGATTTGGGTGGTGCAGCACCATTTGATCTTCCATCCTTTACTTTCTTACCAAGAAGAATGGAAGAAGGACATCCTGTTGGTGTATTCAGAGTTAATGAACCAATTAAAGATGAAAATGGAAATTATACTGGCGAATATGAAGAAAAATTAGTAGGAACTCCTATGCCAACTGATTTTGGAAGTGTTTCTCTGAATATTACTTTGTTTAAAGATTTCACTTTGAGTGGGCTACTTGAATATGCTTTTGGTCATGATATGGTTAATTTGAAAAAAGTGCTAAGATATTTTAATGGAACTGATGATGCTAAGGATTTAGTCCCTGATGGTTATAACTTTCAAACTGCTTCGTCAATCTGGTTAGAAAAAGCTGATTGGATTAAATTAAGAGAAATATCTTTGACTTATAGAATTCCAGATGTAATCATAAACTATTTTGGCGGTACAATATCTAGTGCCTCAATCAATTTTAGTGCAAGAAATGTTGCTGTATTTGGAGTCGATTCAAACAATGATCCAGAAAGTAATGGATATCAACCAGGTGGACCGGCAACCGGAGGGTATGCATTTGCCGATCCGTCTGCTCCCCGACAGTTCAGATTTGGAATTACATTGAATTTTTAAATTAAATATCATAAAAAATATTAAGGAGAATATATGAAAATTATAAGATTAATGTTATTTGTTTTAATACCCCTCCTTTTCTTCTATGGATGTGATTTATATGAGGACCTTTTTGATCCAACTGATGTCCATAATCCATCCATTACAGAGGAAAATTTATTAGACAATTCAAGAGGTGGTGCAGAACCATTGCTTGTTGGATTGCGTTATAGTTTATCAGACGCTGTTGGTCAAACAACAGTTTTTACAGATGTGACCTCAGATAATTATGATAACACTTTCACTTTTTTATCAAATATTATTGACGTTCCAAGAGACATTACTCCAACCGATAATGATTTAGATGATGAACGGAATATTTATTTTGAGCTTCAAACATTGCATGCAAAATCTCTCTTTGGAATAAATGTTGTACTTCCAAATGATGCTGATGCTACTTCCGAGCAATGGGCAGAGGTATACTTCCATAAAGGAATGGCTCTATTAATGTTGTCAGAAAATTTTGCGGCTTTTCCAATTGAAGAAAATGGGCCCGCCGTTAGAGGTGAAGATGCTATTGATGTTGCAATATCGGATTTAAAAACATCAATACAATATGATCCAGGATACGATAATTCGGTCAGATGCAGAATAGCATTGGCAAGAGCGTATAGATTAAATGGCGACGCTGTGAATGCAGCATTAGAATCTAATAATGCTTTAGCTCTTTCAACCGATTACGTTATGTTAACACCCTATGATGCAACAAACTTAAGAAATTATTTCTATACTTTCGCAGTCGATCGTACTTCTGATGATATGCAGCCATTGCCAAGATTGGATTTTCTAGATCCAAAATACACAAGTAGAGAAGCTGGTATACCGATCTTAAAATCTGAAGAAGCATATTTAATATTAGCTGAAGTATCATTATTTAATAGTAATCTTTCAGATGCTAAGAATCAAATGATTAATGCAATTGAACTAGCAACTAATCGAGGATCAGAATTATTTAATGATGCAAGTGATCCTAGAACAAATAGACCCAACTCAGATACAATGTTAGTTAAAGCCGATGCAACATCTGATGCCATCGCAGGATTAATTGTTGAAAGAGGAACTTCTACACTAATCTCAGCATATCCTATATCATATACAAGTTTAACAACAGCATATATAAATTCACTAACAACATCTGAAGAATTATATAGAGCTTTATATTTGCTACGTCAAGAGATATTCTTTGGAGAAGGTAGAAGAATGAGTGATCTAGGAATACGTTTACCTGTCATGAATCGTCAGATAGATGCAAATCCAAATATAAATCCAGGTGACTATGGAACTTATGTTGTTGTTCCAGATTATATTCCACAAGGAGATGTACTAGATGCTTTTACAATAGATGGCAATATTGTTACAATTGCTTATGATATGAATAAATTAATTGCACAAAATATTTCAGTGGTATCTCCATTTAAATAAAATCCCACTTTACATATCCTGCTCCTTAAAACCGCCTGCATAGATCACAGGCGGTTTTTTAATTTTAACTGGATTTTTGCTAAATTTGTAAAACAATTTTTCAATATAAATTAAACCTATAAGGTATAAATGGAATATATATTATCTGCTAACAACATTTGTAAATCTTTCTTTAAGTCAAAAGAAAAAAAAATAGATGTATTAAAAGGAATTTCTTTAGAACTTGAGTTGAATAAGATTACAGTTCTAGTAGGTGCGTCAGGTTCTGGTAAAAGCACCCTCCTTCATATTCTAAGCGGACTTGACAAACCAGACAATGGTGAAGTTATTATTAAGAACACAAATATCTTTAAACTAAATGATGATAAATTATCAAAGTTTAGAAATAATAATATTGGATTTGTTTTTCAATTTCATCATCTTTTACCAGAATTTACTGCGGTAGAAAATATTGCAATTCCTCAGATGATAAAAGGTGTAACACTTAGAAAAGCACTTAAACTTGCAGATAGACTACTTGAAGAAGTTGGTTTAGGGAATCGAATCCATCATAAACCTGCAGAATTATCCGGGGGTGAGCAACAAAGGGTTGCAGTAATGAGAGCGTTAGTAAATAATCCTGCAATTATTTTTGCGGATGAACCAACAGGTAATTTAGATTCTGTCAATAGTGAGATATTAAATTCATTATTCATCAACTTAAAGGAGAAGTTCGGTTCGACATTTCTAATTGCAACCCATAATCCCGAACTTGTAAAACTGGCAGATATAGTAATTGAGATAAAAGATGGAATAATAAAAAGTTAAAAATTTATAATAAATATTTCTGAGCAGTAGTAATTATAATATTAAGACAATCACTCAATTTTTTTCCAACAATTTTTGAACCTGCAGCGTTAAGATGTCCTCCACCCCCAAATTCAGTTGCTAATTTATTTACTGGAATATTCCCTCTTGATCTGTAACTCACTTTAAACCCATCTTTCATCTCATAAAATAATATACCAATTTTAACAGTATTAATTCGCATTGTGTAATTCACAAATCCATCAATATCCGTCTCATCTATTTCTGACTCTATTAAATCTGATTCTTTCAATGTTATCCATGCAATTTCCTTCGTATCATTAAAAGAGATGCTACTTAATGCTTTTCCAAGTAATTTTACTCTTCCATACTTTACCTGTTCATAAATTTGTTTATATACTTCACGAGGTATTACTCCCACTTCTAATAATTCCGCTGCTACTCTATGTGTTTTTGGTTTAGTCTTTTCGTAGACGAATGAACCAGTGTCTGTCATTATCGCAGCATATATAGGAATGGCTATATTCAAATCCATTTGAATTAGATTCTCTGATTTAATGAAATCATAAATAATTTCTGCGGTAGATGAATATTCTGGATCACAAAAGGTATAGTCAGCAAATAAACAATTTTCATCGTGATGATCAATACAAATTTTCACAATTTTACTTTTGTTAACTATACACTCCAAACTCACTATTCTATCGATAGCACTCAAATCCAATGAAATCATCGCTTCATATTCAGAAAATAATTTTTCGTGATCGCTTGAAATAAACTTCTTAATTACTTTTTCCTTATCAAGAAAATCAAGATAATATGGTGTTGAGTTATGATTTAATATTATAACTTTTTTTTTTAATCTTTTCAATAAATAATACATTGCTATCTCAGAACCAATGGCATCCGCGTCGGGATTTACGTGTGTCGTGAGTATAAATGAACTGAATTGGTTAATTACCTTTCTTAATAATTTAAAATCAATCATAAATAATTTTATTTTGTGAAACTTTAAAATCAAAAATATAAATTTTACTTGTTTAATCAATATATAATAGTGGATTTTTTTTTATATTTGCAATGTTTTCTCAATAGTTTATACAAATTATTTATTCCAATATTATTGTTCGTAACACTTTGTTCCAATTTTTATTATTATAATGAAAAACAATCCCGGCGAAAAGACAATTACAGTAAATCGAAAAGCTCGGCATGAATATATAATTCTTCAATCTTACGAGGCTGGAATTGCTTTAGTGGGAACAGAAGTAAAATCTATTAGACAAAATAAAATAAGTATTTCAGATGGTTATGCATTTGTCAAGGATAGTGAGGTCTGGTTAAAAAATATTAATATTAATGTCTATACTCAGGGTAATATTAATAACCACGATCCATTAAGAGATAGAAGACTATTGTTAAATAAAAGAGAAATAAGAAAAATCAGCAAATCTATCCTCGAAAAAGGTTGTACAATAATTCCGTTAAGAGTTTATATAAAAAATGGGATAGTAAAAATTGAAATTGGCTTAGCTCGTGGTAAAAAGTTTTTTGATAAAAGAGAGGCAATTGCTAAGCGAGATGCTGAACGCGAACTAGAAAGAAAAATAAAAAGATAGGAGAGAAAATTGACAAACAAAATCCATTTCCCACCAATTATTGAACAGATGGATTTAATCAAACGTGGTTCACAAGAGATTATTCCTGAAGAAGAATTGATTCAAAAACTTGAACAATCATACAAGGAAAATAAACCTTTAAATGTTAAACTAGGTTGCGATCCCACTCGTCCTGATCTTCATCTTGGGCATTCTGTCGTTTTAAGAAAACTTGCACAATTTCAGACATTAGGCCATCAAGCAATTCTAATTATCGGCGATTTTACTGGAATGATTGGAGACCCATCTGGTAGAAATGCAACCCGTCCCCCCCTTACATTCGAAGAAGCAAGAGAAAATGCAAAATCATATTGGGAACAAGCAGGAAAAATTCTTGATAAATCCAAAACTCAAATAGTATACAATTCCGACTGGTTAGGGAAAATGTCGTTTGCTGATGTAATTAAACTTTCTGCTAAATACACTGTTGCAAGGATGCTTGAAAGAGATGATTTTACAAAGAGATATAAAACGGGCATTCCAATCAGCATGCACGAGATTTTATATCCTCTTGCACAAGCTATGGATTCGGTTGAAATTAATAGCGATGTTGAATTGGGTGGAACTGACCAAAAATTTAATTTATTAGTAGGAAGAGATATACAGCGTGAGTTTGGATTATCACCTCAAGTGATTTTAACAATGCCTCTTTTAGTTGGGACTGACGGTGTTGAAAAAATGAGTAAATCTTATGGTAATTATATTGGCATCAGTGATTCACCCCAAGATATTTTTGGAAAGACTTTGTCAATTCCTGATTCATTAATTTATGATTACTATGTCTTGACAACAGATATAAACCCTATAGAACTCAAATCAACAAAAGATGCTTTAGATGATAAGACACAAAATCCTCGTGATATTAAACGGGCATTAGCTAGAAAACTTGTTGAGATGTATCATTCAAAAGAAAAGGCAATCGAGGCAGAAAAAGCATTTGATAAAATTTTTATTGACAAAGGAATACCTGATGAAATCCCTGAATTTGTATTTGCAAATAATATTAAAGAATTAGATATTATTGAATTATTGGTTCAAATTAAAGCTACACCATCAAAGGGAGAAGCAAGAAGGCTTATTATTCAAGGTGGGGTCTCAATTAATGGAGATAAAATATCTGATGTAAAAGAAATAATCAAGATAGAAAATGGAAAAATCTTAAAAATCGGTAAACGAAAATTCATTAAACTTATAACCAAATAAGGGAGAAATAAAATGTACGTTCCAACAAAAGTATTTTTTACAAAGGGTGTCGGTGTAAGCAAAGAATATTTGACCTCTTATGAACTAGCATTAAGAAGTGCGAAAATTGAAAAGTATAACTTAGTTAGTGTCAGTAGTATTTATCCAATCGGTGCTAAAAGGATTACAGTTGACAAAGGAGTTAGGATAATGAAAGCCGGTCAAATTGTTCACGCTGTTATGGCACGTAATTCGACGAACGAACCAAATAGATTAATCTGCTCATCAATTGGAGTTGCAATACCTGCTGACAATGCACAATATGGTTATTTATCTGAGCATCAT
>JAFGPR010000301.1 GCA_016936095.1 Ignavibacteriales bacterium
ATTCTGTCAAAGGAGAATCTAATATTAAATCATCTTTCGACCTTATATCTTTTGGTACTGTTTTATCTATTAATTCACCAACTGATTTTACACCTATAGTATTTATCATTTCATCAATTTCTTTTTGATTCGGCCCGATATGTCTTTTTTCGAAAGTATCGAATACGCTAAAATTTTCCATTTTTTGTCCTAATATTTTTTTTAAAATTACTTTTTAGTATGCAAATATACTTAAATTAAAAAAATATTATTATTTCATTTATTCCCTTTAATAACATTTTTATTAAATTCGCATTGCTTTTTAAAACAATTATTTATTACATTAACTTATCAACTATGCCCTTATTAACCAAATATAAAATCTTAAAAAAAATATTTTTCCTCCCATTTTTTTTACTCAATTTTAGCTATTTCGCGCAAAATACCACATCAATAAGCGGTTTTGTACATGACACAACAAATGGCGAATCTTTAATAGGAGCAAACATTTATCTTGTTGAATTAGGTATAGGTAGCAGCACTAACCAAAGTGGTTATTTTGTTATTCCAAATGTTCCTTTCAATAAATATACAATGAGAACAAGTTACGTCGGATATAAAACGATAGATAAGAAAGTTGATTTACAAAAAAACTCAAAAAATGTTTTCAAAATTTTTCTAACTCCACAATCCATAGAAACCGAAACGATTGTTGTTACGAGTGATACGATGAGTGTCGGAGAGAAGTTATTTATTAAACCAATCTCTCGCATTGAATTATCCCCTCAGCAAGTAAATCAAATGCCAAGATTAATTGAAGCTGACCTACTTCGTACTTTACAAACATTACCAGGAATTACTGCACTCTCAGATTTTTCATCTGCATTATATGTCCGTGGTGGTACACCCGATCAGAATTTGTACATGATTGATGGAACAGATGTTTATAATCCTGAACATGCCTTTGGAATTTTTTCAACATTTAATACTTATGCAATAAAAAAAGTTGAAGTTTCAAAAGGAGGATTCAGTGCTGATTACGGTGGACGACTTTCTTCTGTTATTGATGTAACAAATATTGATGGTAATCGAAATGAATTTCAAGGTGTTGCAAATGTCAGTCTGCTTTCTGCTTCAACTACTCTTCAAATACCTCTTGGAGATTTTGGCTCGATTTCTGGTTCGTTGCGTAGGACTTATATTGATCAGACTTACGCAAAATGGTTTGATGAAATCCCTAATTATTATTTTTTTGATGGAAATTTAAAAGCATTTATTGATATTAATGAAAACAATAAATTATCACTTAGTTTCTTCAGGAGCTATGATGATCTAGAATTTAGAGTTGATAAAGATAAAAATGATTCATTTGGATTTGACTACGATTGGGGAAATACAACAGGCAGTATAAATTGGAAACATATTTTTAATCCTGAAATATTTTCAAGTTTTTGGGTAACAGGCAGTACATTTAATTCTTGTTTTGATATGACTCAAATAATGAATATTATTGAAGAAAATTTTATTTACGATATCTCTTTGAAAGCTGCTTTGGAATATTACGGTTCAAATAATTTAAATTTAAAATTTGGCGCTGAGCATAAATTTCTCTATGGCTCATATAAAATGAAATGGGATGCAGGATATGCGGATGTTGAAAGACACAGAAATCATTCAATTGGTTATTTAAGTGTAATTTTTAAACCATCAGAATCTTGGTTTCTCGAAAGCGGATTAAGAACAGACTATTTCAATTCAGATAAAAACTATTTCAATCTATCCCCTCGTTTAACAATTAAATATAGATTGAATGAATCAAGCAGTATAAAATTTGCATCAGGTATATATTACCAGTATTTGTATCGAATTCCTCGATTATTTTTCAATGCAATTTGGACATCCGCCGATGAGTATACAAAAGAATCAAATTCAAATCATTTCATACTTGGTTATCAAAAAGAGATTGACAAAGTGTATGAACTAGAAATTGAAGCGTATTGGAAAACTTATAAAAATATTTGCCAATTCAATGATTTATATTTTATTGAAGCTACTCCCGATTCCTATACAAATGATGGCAATCCAATTTATAGTACGACAAAAAATCTTTTTAACAGCGGTGATGCGGATTCTTATGGTCTTGAAATTTTAGTTAGAAAACAATTAGGTGCTCTCACAGGATGGATTTCGTATTCCTTATCAAGGACTATTTATACTTTTGAGAAATTAAATAGTGGTAACAAGTTTATTCCCAGACAAAATAGAACGCATATTGTTAATTTGGTTATAAATGCAAATATAGATGAACTCCTTTGGTCGGATGAGGTTGCAGACAATAAATGGTTTTTGGGATTAAATTTTATCTATTCATCAGGACAACCGATTACGGTTCCTGGTTCTGCTTACTATGTTTCAACTTTACCAGATTGGAACGATATCCCAGCATATTACAAAAATACTCCAAGTTATAAACTGCACCCAGCAGAAATGAATTCATTCCGATTACCAGAATATACAAGATTGGATATAAGTCTTACTTATGAAATTCGATATGATGGGTGGAAACTATCGCCTTATCTTCAAATAATAAATATTGGAAACAGACAGAATGTATGGTTTATAAATTATGTTGATAAATATGAGAACAAAATGATTGTTCAAGAAGTTGACGAAACAAATATGTTCCCTATTCTACCAAGCATTGGTGTTTCCGTCGAATTTTAAGAGGTTATTTTAATGAAAAAAACATTTTTAATATTATTCGTAATCCTTCAACTCTTTTACTTTGGTTGCGGAGATCCAATTGTTGATATAACCGAAGTGGAATATAAACCTAAAATCGCTGTTGAAGCTTATTTATATCCCGGGAAAGATATTGATAATATCAAGATAATGCGAAATTTTCCGATCAATAAAAAAATAGATGAAGAGCAAATTTATCTCACACCGAGTAATAACTTTGTTGTTGCTAAAATAAATAGCAATGTCTTACAATTTGATAACACAAATAAAACTTATTATTATAATCCTCTAAAAGTTGAATTTGGAAAAACCTACACAATTGAAATCGAAGCAACATTTGATGGTAAAAAATTTCAAACATATTCAACAACAACGGTACCCGATAGTGGTTTTAAATTACAAGATAAAGATCTCGGAACAATAAAATATAATACTCAAGATATAATAATTAAATTTAACCCTTCACCAAGTACAGATTTTTACATATTCTCAATAATTGCCGACTCAGCAAGCCCAAATAATTTTATTTATGATAATCCATTCATACCAAATCTTAGCAAAGAAGACGTCGAGAAAAATTTTAATAATTTTCTATATCAATATAGATATCTACAAAATATTTTACCAGATCCAAATAAAACGTATGAATTGAAAGTCGAAGTATATGATGCTTGGTTTTATGGTCCTTATAGGGTGATAGTGTATGCTTGTGATCAAAATTTCAAGGATTATTTTCTTTCAAATCAATTTTTGCAACAATTTGATGGCAATTTCAATGAGCCAAGAAAAATTATGCAGAACGATGGGATAGGTATATTCGGTTCTGCAATAGTTGATACAGTAAGATTTACAATTATTCCTTAATATATCATCTTCCTTTTCGTAATTTTTTTAGTGCTTCTTTCGCTGCACTTTGTTCTGCATCTTTAATTTTTTTTCCCAAACCCAATGCATAACTTACATTGTTAATAATTACAGATACCTTAAATTGTTTATCGTGATCAGGACCCATTTCTTCTACTAAATTATATTTAGGTTCATTAATTTTCAATGAATGTGTAAGTTCAAGTAATTGACCTTTATAATTCGTGTCATCTTTGAATTTTTCTTTTACTAAGTTAGGTTTTATTATCCATTTAAATACGAATGCTTTTGTTTTATCTAATCCTAAATCAAAATAAATTGCACCTATAAATGCCTCAATAGTATCAGAAAGTATAGTTTTCAAACTAAAGTGATTATCATTTTTATATCGTTTATCATAGATGAGAAATTTTTCTAATTTCATTTTTCCTGCAACATTCGCTAAAGTATTTCTATTAACAAAATATGCTCTTGATTTAGTTAAGAATCCTTCATCCTCATCCGGATAATTGTTAAAGAGATATTCAGCGACAATAAAACTTAAGATACTATCACCTAAAAATTCTAATCTTTCATTTGATTTAGCTTCTTTTGGTAAAAATTCTAGATATGAACGGTGAGTAAATGCTTTGCGATAATAATCAATATTTATAATTTCTTCGCCGATTAATTTTTCAATCTTAATTTTGTAATCGGCGAAGAATTGAAAATAATTCTCAGTTTTATCAATACTATTTCTTATTGAATTGAAAATCTTTTCAAAAAATTTTCGAATCAAAAATCAACCTAAAAATTTCTTAAACAACAACGATACGTTATGTCCGCCAAATCCAAATGAATTACTCAAAGCATAATTCATTTCTCTTTCTTTTGCTTTAAGTGGTGTAAAATCCAGATCACATTCAGGATCAGGATTTGTTAGATTTATAGTTGGTGCAATAATACTATTTTTAATTGATAAAATAGTTGTCATTGATTCCACTGCTCCAGCTGCACCTAATAAATGACCGACCATTGATTTGATCGAATTAATTGATAACTTGTAAGCATGTTTACCAAATAAATTTTTAATTGCTTTAGTTTCATTTAAGTCATTCAATTCAGTTGATGTACCATGAGCATTTATATAATCAATTTGTTCAGGATTAATCTCTCCATCTCGTAGAGCTTCTTTCATCGCCCTATATGCACCTTCCCCCTCTGGTGCAGGTGCTGTTATATGATGAGCATCAGCAGTAAAACCAACACCAATAATTTCTCCTAAGATCTCCGCCCCTCTTTTTATTGCATGTTCATATTCTTCTAAAACTAATGCACCAGCTCCTTCTGCCATTACGAAACCACTCCTATCTTTATCGAATGGACGGCTTGCTTCTAAATATCTATCATTCCAGGTAGATATTGCCCGAGCAGCATTAAAACCACCAACAGCCATTGGGGTAATTGACGATTCCGAACCACCACATAACATTGCGTCAGCTGAACCTCTTTGAATCATCATAAAAGATACTCCAACTGCATGAGCAGATGTAGCACAAGCAGAAGTTGTAGCAAAATTAGGACCCTTTAATCCATACAATATCGAAATATGTCCAGCGGCAATATCCGAAATCATCATAGGAACAAAAAATGGACTTATACTTCTTGGCCCACTTGCTAGATATGCGTTATGCTGAGTTTCCCAAGTATGGATACCACCGATACCGCTACCATATAAAACACCAATGCGATTTTTATCTACTAATTCAAAATTAAATTTTGCATTTTCAATAGCTTGCACTGCCGAACCAATAGCAAGATGCGTGTACGGATCCATCCTTTTAACTGCTTTTTTATCAATATATAATAATGGATCGAAATTCTTTACCTCAAATGCAAATTTTGTATCAAAAGCACTTGCATCAAATCTTGTAATTAAGTTTACACCGTTTTTCCCCTCAATTAATCCTTTCCAAGTTTCTTCAGCAGTATTTCCAATCGCTGTCACAGCTCCAATTCCAGTTATAACTACTCGTCTTTTGCCCATTTTATATTACTCCAAGTAAATGGTTTTTAAATTAAGAAATAAAGTCACGGTGATAATCCGTGACTTTAATAAATTACTTATTGTGCAGACTTTTCTTCAATATATTTTACTGCATCGCCAACGGTCTGGATTTTTTCTGCATCTTCATCAGGAATTTTAATACTGAATTTTTCTTCAAAACCCATAACTAATTCAACGATATCCAATGAATCTGCGCCAAGGTCATTAAGAAATGATGCTTCAGGTGTAATTTGAGATTCTTCTACACCTAACTTATCCATAACGATTTCTTTTACTTGATCAAAAATAGCCATTTTAATCTCCTGTTTTTTATTAAGGTTAAAAAATTTTACATCACCATACCACCGTCAACAACAAAAATTTGACCGGTGATATAATCTGAATCTTCACTTGATAAGAATTTTACTACTTTCGCTATATCTTCCGGTTTGCCCATTCTTTTTAATGGAACAACCGAAAGCAAAGCTTGCTTTTGTTCATCTGTTAGTTTATCTGTCATATCTGTTTGAATAAATCCGGGTGCAATAGCATTTACATTAATATTTCTACTAGCTAATTCTTTTGCATTGGATTTTGTCATTCCAATGACCCCAGCTTTAGAGGCAACATAATTTGCTTGACCAGCATTACCAATTATTCCAACTACGGAAGCTATATTTATTATTTTACCGTATCTTTGATTCATCATTGGCTTTAAAGCGGCTTTTGTGTAAAAGAACACTCCTTTTAAATTAATATCAATTACTTTAGAAAAATCTTCGTCACTCATACGTAGTAATAAACCGTCCTTTGTAATCCCAGCATTATTTACAAGAATATCCAATCCACCTAAATTCTTTTCAGCAAATTCAATAGTAGCTTTTGCATCATCTGAAGATGCAGCGTTTGCAGTAAATCCAAATATTTTAACATCTGAATTTTCAAGTTCTATTAAAATATTTTTTGCTTCTTCCTCGGGTGAACCAGACTGAAATGCAATATCAGTAAAAACAACACTGCAACCATTCTTGGCTAATTCTTTAACAATAGCTCGCCCAATCCCACGTGAACCGCCAGTAACAATTGCTTTTTTATTTAATAGTACCAATTTTTCTCCAAATTTACTTTTATATCAAAAATCAATGCAAAAATATAATAATTAAAAAATTCTTTTCCAATAATTAATATAAAGTTAAAAGCTTTTCTAAATCCGCATACTTATCAATTCCAATACTTTTTACGTTAGGATTAATCCTTTTTGTCAATCCTTGTAAAACATTACTTGGTCCAATTTCTATAAATGTGTCAGCACCATCATTTACCATAGAATTTATTGTCTCTTCCCATCTCACTGGAGCAGTTAACTGGTCGAATAATAATTTTCCAATTTCCTTAGCAATCAGAGTTGGAGCTGCTGTAACGTTTGGATATAATGGAATAGTAATATCATTAATAATTGTTTCATCAAGTTTTTGCTTGAAAGATGTCTTTGCACTTTCCATCAGAGGAGAATGGAATGCACCACTGACGACCAACTCTTTGACCAACTTTGCTCCTTCAGATTTACAAACTTCCATTGCTTTATGTACCCCATTTATTGATCCAGAGATTACAATCTGTCCGGGCGAATTGAAATTTGCGCATTGCACAATATTCTCTTTTGATATGTTCGCACAAATATCCACTACTTTGTCAGCAGGTAATCCAACAATTGCAGCCATTGTTCCCTTTTGTTCATTTCCTGCTTGCAACATTGCTTGACCCCTCACCCTTACTAATTTAAAAGCATCAACAAATTTTATCCCGCCAGCACATACAAGCGATGAATATTCACCTAATGAATGCCCTGCCACCATATCAGGTTTAATGCTTTCAATCAATGAGTTTAAAACTACACTATGTAAAAAAATCGCAGGTTGAGTTACATCCGTTTGGCGTAAATCGTCAGCAGGTCCGTCAAACATAATTTTAGAAATATTAAATCCTATAGCATCTTCCGCTTCAGTAAATAGCTCCCTTGCTTTCTGGCTATTTTCAAAAATATCTTTAACCATTCCGACATATTGGGAACCCTGACCTGGGAAAATAAAAGCTATTTTACCCATTATATACTCCAAATCAGATAAACCGAACCCCACGTATATCCAGCACCGAACGCAGTGAGAATTAATTTATCACCTTTTTTTAGCTTCTTGTTTTTATAATATTCTGCCATACAAAGTGGAATGGTTGCAGCAGTTGTATTTCCATACTTATGTATATTTATCATTACTTTCTCTTTAACCAGTTTCATCCTTTCAGCCGTTGCGGTTATAATTCTCATATTAGCTTGATGAGGAACAAGATATGCAATATCATCAGGAGTTAAATTATTCTTTTGCATAATCTCAACTGCAACATCAGCCATACCTTTTACGGCTACCTTAAATACTACTTTACCGTCTTGATAAACATAATGCATTTTATTTTTAACCGTTTCAATAGAAGCAGGTCTTAAACTTCCCCCCGCTTTCATATTTAACGCCTCACTTCCATTACCATCGCTGTAATAAATACTATCCATAATACCAATATTTTCCTCAGTAGTTGGTTCAAGTAATAATGCAGCAGCTGCATCACCAAAAAGGATACAAGTATTTCTGTCTGTATAATCAGCAATAGCAGTCATTTTATCGGCACCTATTAATAATAGCTTTTTACTCTTTCCGCTTTCTATTAAACTCCTCGCAACCTGTAAAGAATAAATGAAACCACTACAAGCAGCGCTTACATCAAAGCACCATGCGTTTTTTGCACCGATTTTTGCTTGAAGGAGACAAGCAGTTGAAGGGAAAAACATATCAGGAGTAATAGTTCCGACTACAATCGTATCAATTTCCTCGGGATTGACATTGAAATTAGCAAACATATCTTTACACGCTTCCACAGCCATATCACTTGTTGCACCGTGTTCGAATATTCTTCTTTCTTTTATCCCTGTTCTTGTTGTTATCCATTCATCAGTTGTATCAACAATTGATTCAAAATACTTGTTATCTAAAACTTTATCCGGAACGAACATTCCAATAGCAGTAATTGCTGCTCTGATTTTATTTGTTTCCATAATTTATTATTGCTTCCTTAAATTTATTTATTAAATTTTTTCGATATATTTCACTCGCATTAAAAATCATATTTTGAACAGCCAAGGGAGAACTTTTACCATGTCCAATTATACTAATACCATTTACTCCTAACAAAGGGACTCCTCCCTGTCTTTGATAATCAAATGGACTGAATAAATTCTTAAATATCCCTTTTGCGATAAGAGTCCTTATTTTATTAGTAAAAGATCCATCCATATAAGATTTAATTTTCGTTTTTAGCCAATCAGCAATACTTTCAGCAAATTTAAGAATTACATTACCAACAAAACCATCACAAATTACAATATCAATTGTTCCAGCAAGAATATCTCGTCCCTCAACATTTCCAACGAAATTTAATCCGCTTTTTTTTAATAATTTATTTGCTGCAATCGTTAACTCATTCCCTTTAGTATCCTCCTCACCAACATTCAATAAACCAACCGCTGGATTATTGATACCATACATTTCTCTAACAAAGATTGTACCTAAAATTGCATATTCAACTAAATGATTTGGACGACAATCAACACTTGTCCCAGAATCGATTAAAGTACAAATCCCACCTGTCTTTGTAGGGATTGGAGCTCCTATAGTTGGTCTACCCACACCAGATATTCTTCCAAGAATTAATGTCGAAGCTGTAAACATAGCACCTGTATTACCAGCACTAATAAGAGCATCAATTTTGTTATCTTTTATAAGATTAAGTCCAATAATAATAGAGGATTTTTTTTTTGATTTAATGGCTTCAGTGGGAATATCTGACATTTCAATAACTTCTTCAGCATTAATTAATGAAAATTTTTGCAGATCAATATTTCCTTTTTTTGAAGAATCAATAATATCCTTTTCTTTCCCAATCAAGGATATTTCAATTGAACTGTTTAATTTTAATGCATTATTGGCACCGAGGATATTATTTAATGGAGCGAAATCCCCTCCCATTGCATCAACAGCAATTCGACATTTATTATGTTGAATTGAGGAATTCATTCAATATTAAGATTCTGGAACAAAAACAGATCTTTTGTTATAATATCCACAACTAGGACAAGCTCTATGACTAAGTTTTAATTCGCCACATTGAGAACATTTACCTAAGGTGGGTATTGAAGCTTTCTGATGAGTTCTTCTTTTGTCTCTTCTACTTTTTGATAATTTTCGTTTTGGATTTGGCATTTTATATTCCTAAATTAAATAACATTGATTTTATTTACTTTTTAAATCTCACACGTACATTTTTCTTTATTGAGATTTTTACCACATTTGGGACATAATCCTTTGCAATCATCTTTACATAAATTCTTTAAAGGTAATGATATAATTGAGTACTCGTATACATCTTTACTAATATCAATCTTATCTTCTGTTGGAGAAAGATAATAAATATTCAACTCATCTTCTTGAACACGGTTTCTATCAAAGAGATATGTTAATATAAAGTCATTAGTTACTTTAGTTTCGTATTCTTCATTACATCTATCACAATTTAAATGAACATTCAATTCTATATAACATTTAACAATAATTTGGTTTGGAAATTTATCAATATAACAATTTACAATAATATCATCAAAGAAAGGAAAATCCAAGCCAATCTGTCGACAATTTGTATTAAAACTTAAATGATTACTTCCATCGGCTAAATTTGTATGTTTGATTATCATAATAAGCAATTTTTAGCTTTCAAATGTAAAAAACCAAAAACATATAATCAAGCATTGAATAATAATTTATTTTTATATAAATAGTATTTAGAAAAATAAAAAATAGATTAACATATTTTTTAGTTGAAAATATCATTTATTAGTTGTATACTTTAATCCAAGATTATAATTTTTTTTTTAATTAAATCATCCAATAACTAAAGGAGGAATAATGAAGAAGTTATTTTTAGTGGCAGCTGTTATATTTTGTTTTGTATTAACAGCGAATGCTCAACAAGTTCTAACTGGAAGCTGGTATGTTGATAAAGATACACCAGGCTATACTCTTGACAAAAATGTTGGTGACAGATCAGTTGATGTTGAAGTTGTATTCACAAAACCATTCAGTTCAAAACCTGAAGTTGCTCTTTCTGTATCTTTAATTGATGAAGTTGATCCTACTCAAATGAGATATCAAGTTTCAGCTAAGTCAGTTTCAAGAGATGGATTTACTGTTCAAGTTAAAGTATGGAGCGAAACAAAATTAAACGCTCTTGGTGGTTTCTGGGTTGCTGTTCAACAATAAAATCTTTTGTATAAAAAAGGCTGTCTGAATAAGGCAGCCTTTTTTTATATTTTATTTGCACTTCTCGAGTATATCTTTAACTATATCTTTATGAACCATAAAACTCAACATTTTCAATTTCACAAAATCTTCTTGATAGAAATAATAACCTTTGTTAGCTCCATTTCTTGCTCCTGCACCGGAATCCTTTATTAAGTACCAATCTTTTCCATTCTTTTCTAAATAACCAATCAAATGGATTCCATGATCGTCACCCGTTGTTCTATTATTAAATCTAAATTCACGAGAATATTCATCTATATATTCGGAGGGTATATCAAAAGATGGGACTACCGCTACTTCAGCAAATCCATCAATACCTGGTTCTGAAACATCACCCCCAATACATACCGTATATTTATCTTTAATGGATTTTTTAATTATGTCCATAAAGTCACTTAAAGGTATATTATAATAATCTCTACTCTTCCACCAATTATCCTCTACTTCAAATTCTGCTTTTTCGTAATAGGGATATTTGATTGTTGAAAGAAAATCAACGTAATCATCCAAATTTAAAGCAACTTCGTTTTTGAAATATTCTACAGGTGTCATTTCTTTTCCATTTACAATAATTTTTGATGGTGGTTCACCCATATAATGATTTAGTATTGATTTAATCGTTTCGATAGCATATTCTTCATTCCAATTATTATTTTCTTTTAATGAATTTAAGAACTTATTCATCTCATAATACATATTATCATGGTCATGAAATTTTTGATTTGGCAACATACCGCTATATTCACTTAAAGGAACTATCCCATATTTTGGCCAAAGCCTTTTTACTGCATTTGATTCTGAACCATGAGAAAAATACGAATTTCCTCTTTCTTGAATAAATCTTTTTGCTTTTTCCACAAATTCCCAATAAGCTGTATACATCTCCGATAATTTAATTTGTTTATTATGCAATCGATAGATTTCCGATTCGAAAAAAGATGTTGCACAGAATGACCAGCAAGTACCGGTATTTCCTTGTGTTACAGGTTCATTGTGCCATTGATAATTAAATTCTTCCCTTTGTTTAGGACAATCAAGATTTGAGAAATCCATCTTAAATTGAAGACGAGGTTTACTCTCCTTTTTGTTAAATTGAGTAATTCCATTAAGAATCTCCTGATAGAATCCCATTTCTCTCTCCTGATAAGTAGCTTTATCTTTTTGTTTTTCTTGACTTAAACAAACACTACTGAAAAGAATTGATAAAATCATCTGAAAAATTAAAAGTTTCTCTTTCATTTTATACCTTTTTTAGTTTTAAAAAAATATTTAGTTATTATAAAAAATATAAATAAAAATAAGTAAAAAATATTGTTGACATTATCAAATTTTTAAATTATATTAAAGTAGTTAATGAATAATTATTTTATTATTAACATTATTTGGGAGGGGCTATGTTACGAGCTAACATTATCAGAATCTACCTTTTGCTTTTTACAATTCTAATTTCATCTATTTTTACTTTTACAAATTCTCAGCATTTTGTTGTTGATACTAATAATACCAATTTCTTTGCTCAAGGTGATGCTTTTGCTGACGATTTTATGTCCGTTGGTGTTGACTCAAAAACATTTGGAATACCAAATTATATCAGCAACATTTTTGGTTATGATTTCTTCAATCAGCACGGAACAAGTGCTATTGATGGTGGTTGTAAATCTTGGATGCTTGCAGCCAGTGGTATTAAAGGAAATTATACTACCGACGTTGAATATAAATGGTGGGCTGCTGCACAACCAAGATATTTTAAGGATGATGGTATTGGATTTTTTGCTTGGTCCTCTGTCTATGCGTCTGGTGAATTAAACCTAATAATTGAAGGTACCTCTGGTGAAACAGTTACAGTTTATATTCGAAGGGAAAATTATATGGCTGGTCATACTTCGCACGAAGCTATCTCAGAAGATTCAATCAGTTCCTATGGAATATTAGAAATTGAGAATAATCTTTTCAATTATTTTTTTAATGATCCCCCCGGTCCTTCGGGATGGAATAAAGTTGTATTAGATACATCCTTTACTGCAACCGTAGGTGATACAATCCACTTGGCTTTTGAATTTGATAGTTATGCTTCTATTTTGGATCCCGCTCAATACAATAATGGTGGATTATCTGACGGTTCTGATGCTGTGCATGTAGGGACAGTAAAAATAAGTTTAGTATCCCAACCACAGCCACCACCAATGGCAGATCCTTCTGCAGCTTTCTATTTCTCCCTTGATATAGGATCTGATACAGAGTTGAGTGATCCAAACGGTGATGGGGATGAACAGTTTGATCCCGGTGATATTTACCGATGGAGAACAAATATTCTACCACCAATTGGTACGTTTGGACATCATGATGATGCATGGATATTTGGAATGGATCCTCCACCAACAACTATATTGAATGCAGCTCCAACTATGTCTGGTTTTAATCCTGATTCAATTGCTAATTTTTATTTTGATATGGATGGTGTTGATTTCTTAGATTTTGATTTATCTCTTGAACTTGATACTTTTGCTTTACCATTCCCAGTACCATGGTTTCCATCTTGGTGTATATATACATCAGAATTTTTATGGATTTCATATGATGATGATGAAGCACCGCATTATATTGATCCATCAGGAAGTGTTCCAGTTAATAATATCTCACCATACATGGGTGCAACATATGGGACAACTCCTTTACAAGATGAAGTAACAGGGATAAATACTATGCCATTCCCTCCATTTATGTATTGGACATATCCATACTCGGATGAAAAATTTTTCCATCCCGTTTTAACACCAAATCCTGATTTTATTGAAAATGATGATGATGATATTGATGCACTTGATATAATGTATTGTGATTCTTGCTTATTCTGGTATTTTTCATCAGATCATGAAGCTGATCTTGGACTCAAACCCGGTTCTATATATTTATATTCATTAGGTAATCCACCTGGACCGATTGAAGTGATTAATAGTGTAAATCATTTGGGTATATTAAATAATCACGTTGACATTGATGCTTTTGAATTTGTTTGGTTATTAGATACTATGTATTCGGGTTACTATGCATTCGCATTATTATTCAGTGTTGATGATGATGACCCATTAACTGTTGGTATGAATGAATCCGGGGGTCTTGATCCAAGGGTAATTTACGGTTCGTTTTTAAACGGTAGTCATTTTATTTACTTGAATCCTCATTTACCTGACGATATAGATGCAATAACTGCATTTGAAGTTCCTGATTTAGATACAACCTTGTTAATCGTTCCAACAGTAATTAAGCAAGATACAAAACCACCAAAAGAATTTAATTTAAATCAAAATTATCCAAATCCATTTAATTCAACGACAAATATAAGTTTTGATTTACCTGTTCAATCTCATGTAACTATCACAATTTATAATATTTTAGGTGAAGAAATTCAAAATTTGAGCGACGATTATTACTTTGGTGGAAGACACAGTATTCCTTTTTCAACAGAGACTCTGTCAAGTGGTGTTTACTTATACAAAATAAAAGCAAAAGGAGATAATGGTTATACTTACACTAAAACAATGAAAATGATTCTTATAAAATAATCTTGATAAAAAGGGTGAGAATAAATATTTTCTTACCTTTTTTTTATTTAAGAATATTTATAATACTCCAATTCTTTTTAATTCCCAAAAACACTTTGCTGTTGCATTAATATCTACTGAAGCATTATGTGCTTCTTCAAAATATGAATTAAACAGTTTGTAGTGTAATTCTGATAATTTCGGATATTTGAAACCATATTCATTTTTAATTGCACAAAAATTTGTTGAACTTTGCATGATGCAGATTTTTGGTTTTGTTGCTAAAATATTTTTCATCCCACTACGCAATAATTCTGCTCCTACTATTTTCTCATCGAAATTCATATTGTGAGCCACAAGATAATCTGTCTGTCCTACAAAAATTTCAAATGCTTTTAATACATCAGTTAAATTCTTTCCTTCCATAATTGCTCTTTCAGTTGAAATACCGTGAACTCTTGAAGCATCTTCGGGAATGATAAATCCTTCTGGTTTTATTATGAAATCGCCACTTGATATTTGGTTACCATTTTTATCATATAATAAAAATGCTAGTTGAACCATTCTTGGCCAATTGTTCAAATCCGATACAAGTGCCTTCCAGTTTTTGGGCAAACCTGTTGTTTCTGTGTCGAAAAATAAATACATAGTTATTTTTTCTCTAAAATGTTCTTTAAAAGTTCTTCCAAATCAATCTGTTCCTGACAATTAGGTTCCAAAATAATTCTTTCAATTTTTTCGCCATCTTCAATTGTGATAAGTCCCGAGAGCATCACACGATTTTCAATATGAACCGATTTATTC
>JAFGPR010000033.1 GCA_016936095.1 Ignavibacteriales bacterium
TACCACTTAGTATAGTATGAATAAAACCATTCCGTTCAACTTGTATTGTATGGAGTATTTCACCATTTGGATTTTTCTTTAATAAAATTTCTATACGGTTATTCAAAGCGAAATGCTTAATGAATTCTACATTATCTAAAGTTGTGAAGGTAAAATATTTTGAAAAGTATCTTTGCATTATTCTGCTTCTGAACCAGGTGCCACCTGTGTCAGAAACAATCCGCTTACCATTGTATAAAACCAAACTATCCTCATAGGCAAGTACACTTAAAAAATGATCTTCTGATGAGTTTAACCAATTAATTAATTTATCGCCATAAGAATGATTATATCCATAATCGCTGTCTAAAAAACATATTCGTTTAATATTATTTGGAATTTCAGGATAAGCATCTAAACAAGAAAACACAAAACGCCCACCACCACTATGACCAGTAAGAATAATGAACGGATTGAATTTCTCAAAACAATCCATTAGGTAATCCAAAATAGATTTTGCAATTTCTATATAATTTTCGTGATGGCTCTTCCAATATGGCCAGCTTTTTGAACTTGCTTCAAGATAAACGACAATTAAATTATAATCTTTGATTTTCTTTCGAAGAAATCGTGTTTGAGCTCCGATATTCTGAATGTCATAGTGCCAGTCAGTACCTTCTTTTATTACTTTCCCGACTGTTTGTTCAATAGTATTTCCATTTGGCAATGCAAATATTACCAAACCGACAGGTCTATTTGTGTCGAAAGATTCAGGAGAAGGGGTATTTATATGAATTCGTATTTCATCATTGAAATAAAATGTTATTATCTGTTCGTTGAGGTAAGGGCTTATTATAAAATTGGGTAGATTGGCTGATTCTTGAGCATTTTGGATTTTTGATAGTGATAATGAAAAAACAATTAAAATAATTCTAATTGAATTTTGAAATTTCATATTTCTATTTTTCCCTTTGTGTTATTTACGTTTAATTCCTTGCGAGCTTTGCGTAAAATTAGTTTTCACTTCTATTACTTATAAATTCATAGACTTTCTCAGATAGAACTTTAAATTTTGGTAACGCTAATTCTTCTTCAAGCGGCATAAAGCAAGCAATAATATATTTTACATCCCCATCATCAACAATACCCACATCATGTGTCCAGTAAGAGAACCAGCCGGTTTTATGATAGAACATTGCAGTAGGGGGGAGCCCTGTTGCAAGTTTGGATTTATCCAACTGTCTACCAAGCAAAGTTTTCATTTGCTGACTAGCCCAGTGATTGACTAAGGAATTTGTGTAAATTTTATACATAAAATCTGCAGCGTGAAGGGCACAGGTTTCTGTTCCGCGTATTGTGTCGTACCCGGAGTCTTCATATTTTCGACTTAAGAATTTTCTTGTTACTTCGCTTCCATACCAACCATAAGAATGAAGTAGCGAATCAATGTTTGGTCTTTGTGAAATGTCAATCAAGCAATTTGCTGCTGAATTATCACTCCTTGTAATCATTAAATCCAATAAATAATTTACAGTAACTGTATCACCATTTTTCAACAGAGGTCGCGGGTCAGTTTCGATTTCCTTCGTCTTGTCAACTGTATTAGGTTCTTTTGTAATATAAAAATCATACAAAGATAATTTCCCGTGTGATATTTGATTTAGTATCTCAGATGCGACATACATTTTATAAACAGAAGCAGGGTAGATAAAATTATCGTAACAGATACCACCAAGTTTAGGTTGCTCAGATGTTAAATCAATAACTGCAAGAGAAATTTGCTCAATTCCATCTTCACCAACATCGAAGTTACCATCCAGTTCAAGTTCAACAAGTATCTGATGTAATTCCTGTGAAAGTTCGTTATCGATTTGATAATAAGATGGAATAGTAACTTGTTGAGAGAATGTTAATTGGAAAGAAAATAATAATAAGACTAAGATTGTTCTCATTTTAATCTCATAATTTATTTGTACAATAAAATTATATTACTATTTATTTGATTTCATTCTGAATCCAAATGATATGAATAACCTAAAATGATATTAAAATAAATATTTCACTTTGTTCAATAGAAAAACATAACCATGGCAAATAAATTTTATGTGATATGTAATAATAATCTTCATAAAATTCAAAACTTTTAAAATAAAATTAAGAAATGTCATTCAATAAAAAAATAAAATGTTTTTTCTTAGGAAAAATAAATTATTATTTTTAATATTTGTTGGTGGGATATAGTTAAATATGTTTTAATAGTTTATCAGTTATCTAACAAAGATATTTCCGTAAACAATTGTTCAAGTTTATATTCAATTATGTTCAAATTCTCAAAGAAATTATCTTTTAGTGTAGCATAATTTGAATGAAATTTGCTTGAAAGATTTTTATAATATTCGATACCACTTGTAATATTGTTCTTGATGTTAAGTAGAATATCTTTTTGCTTTGCAGAAATCGGTTTGATATACTCATTTAGTAATTGTTTTAAATATTCCAGATATAGTTTTAATTCTTTAATAAAAAGATTTGGCAATTTGCAACTGTCAATTACATTATTGCGCCCGTAGATATGTCCAACCATTTCTTCTAATTGAACTACCTTAGAAAAATTTGTTAAATTAGGACCCGGACAAATAATAACCCCATCACTTTTATCTTTATCAGCGATACCGTTTTTTATTAAAACAGACTGTGCTAAACCTTCGCATAGGCATGTTTTATCAATAATTTTATTAAATTCATTTTCATAATCCACAGGAGAAAGATTTTTACTTTTTAATTCTCTTATTTTTGCGGTTTGATATTCTTTAGAAGCTATGCAAACTGCTTGTTTAGTAAACTCAGTATTTGATATACTATATCTTTTCGTACAAATACTACCGGGGGTTCCTGCTTCAACATATTTCATTTTCCTTACATCTTTACTA
>JAFGPR010000302.1 GCA_016936095.1 Ignavibacteriales bacterium
AACAACCATTACAGCAATAGAAACCTTCGGAGTATTTTCAGAGTCGAAGGACTTTGAAACTCTGGTGGTCCAATAGATGGTGTTTTGAAACGAATAAATAAGAATCGATCCTAAAATGAGCAAAGGGCATAAGAATTAACTTGATCCTCAATTATGCCAGCTTTTGTCCATGCTTTCATAAGCTTAATGATTTCTTCTTTACTTAAATCAACTCGCTTATTTATTCTATCAACAACATCATCAATCGTAAATTCTTCAGAGTCTATTGAAAGAATTGCATTATAAACAATAAAATTTGCATCTTGCTTTTTATTGCTTTCAATGTTTACGGTACACATATTAGGCTTTTTTTGAGTGAACAAAAGTATTCATTTTTTTCAAAAATCAACTCTCAATGTTAATTTTGAAAGTATCAAATCTTTCATATATGCTTGATACTATTTGGCTGCCAATCTCTTCTCCAATACATCGCCTGAATCCCTCATAGTCAATCTCCTTTTTATCAACTCCCTTTTTTACCAGAACATAGATATAAAACCGAGTAAAATAATTGATGTCATTCTTAATAATAATGGAAGCATTTGAGATATCTAGATATTTAACAAGGTCATTGTTGTTTTTATAAACGTAAAGGGCCTCATTAATTCCAGAACTTAACTCTTTATTGATTATTATTACGTCCTCAAAATTGTTTTTCCATGCATCCTTAATTTTTTCCAATGCATTATCGATGATTGAAGTTAATGGATTTATTCCAGACACACAAATAGTCCTACTAATTTTCGAAAGAATTGGACCTCCAATATTAAGAATATTACTATTATTAGCGTAGTCTCCACAATCTTTAATAACGTCTTCTACCAATTGTAAATACTTTTCAACATCAACTGTCCCATCCTTTGATGCTTTTGCTTCCTCCCTGAGGTTAGTTATTTTTGAATTAATACTACTAGCTTCTGTTTTTAAGGCATTTGCAACTGAATTATCAATATCGTAGTAGTCTTGTTTTTTCTTGATTACAGAATAATATGACTTCTCATTTGTAAGTAATTCTTTTAACTCATTTTCAAGTACAAAGCCTTTTTTTTCGGTTTTATCAAAATAATGTTTCTTTAATACTGTCATTAACCAAGCATCATCCCACTGGATAATTTTATTTGAAAACTCATATTCTGAAGTACTGTTTTTTATGGATTTCCAAACTCCTGATATATTATATGGCAATACATCGCTATGAATATTATCCAAATCTTTACATTCAGAAAGATAATTACAAGATAACTTATATACGGTATCTTTAAGCAAATAATCTGTTTTTACAACCCTATGATGAAAGATAATGTTTTTATACATATCTAATCTTCTTAGGAAAAAGTTGTCTATAGTATTAATAACTTTTATCGATGGACAAAAAAGATAATTATTTTGTCTTTTTAAGAGTTTGATACTGTTTAAAAGCCTTTCGTATTCAATTTTCCCTACATCTAATCCTGAATTAATTGGATCTCGACTAATGTAGTCTAATCGGTCTCCATCCAGTGTACCATCTACAATCCTGTGCAAATCTTTCAAAAAACTATTAGTCTCGTCAAAAATACCTAAAACCAATTCTCCAACAACAATTCGAAAAAGCTGTATGGAATAGTCTTCGTCATTGTCGTTTCCTGGTTCTTTATCTTCAATAACAGATAAAAAAAGGTTCTTGGTAACAATTTTTCCTATTTCCTCATGTAATTGTTTCCCTCCATCCACATGGCATTTTACTATATCTCTGAATTCGCAAACACTAGAGTTTTCACCAGGAATAATTTCTTTATGTGTTTCATATATTTGTTTAATTGAAGATTCAGTAATATGACTAAATGGTGGATGTCCAATATCATGAAGCAAAGCTGATATTCTCACTGCTTCAAGTAAAATACAATAAATCCATCGATGCTCTTTCTGGACATTAGACGGAATCAGGATGCTATAAATTCCTCCTTGGATTTCCATTTTCTGATTGAAAAAATCATTTATTTTGCTAGGCATTTTAAAGAGCTTATTACTATAAGCATTGTTTGTTTCTATTATTTTTTTTATTTCAGCTAACATTTTCTCAGCTTCCGTGAAAAAAGACTTCACCGTATCGGCATCTGCATTAGCAATAGCATGAAAAAAAATCTTACTACATAAAAACATCGTACCTAGTGAGTGTTCAAATCGCTTGGTCCTATTAGCGGGATAAGTCAAGTATGCTGTTGAATTTTGATGAATATTATGAAGTCTATTGAATATGGTTGTAGAAATAACTTTCTTTTCAAATTCACTAATCGATATAATACCGTGTAAATTATCAGCAATGTTTGTGCATTGATCATTAATCATAGTTCTAAGCAATAGTTAATTATTTTATAAATTTATAAAAAATACGCAATTAAATACGTAATGCTTATTTTTACAATTAGTATTTTCGATTTGATACACAAAAAAATACCTTATAGTTAAAATGCTTAGTTTACCAAAAAACTAAACCTTATTCCAAGTATTCTCAATTTCCTAATCT
>JAFGPR010000303.1 GCA_016936095.1 Ignavibacteriales bacterium
AGCAAGTAACCAACTCCCAACAACAATTAATAATCCTTCCTTATTCGTTATACTTTTAGAATGGGGAATAAAAATTATTGGGAATACACCAAACATAGCTGTAACCAAAGAGCTATAAAGCAGAGGCATAAATGATTCTTCAGCGTTGAAAAGTGAAATCATCGCTGAAATAAACATAAAAAGTGAACTGAGTAAAAGAGAGTATGCTATATATCTAATAACAACCTGAAATCTCATTTGTCCTCCTTATACTTCAAATATTCATATAAATCGCGTACTGAATTTGCTAAATCACTAATTTCATCTTTTGATTCAATCTTTATATCGAACGCTTTACCATTATCCTTAAGTTTATTTATTCCTTTTGTAATACTTATAATAGGATTAACTAAGTAATAATTTATAAGATAACTGAATAATATAATAAACACAAAAACAGCTATAATAGCAATTATACCTGGTGCAATAGCACGATCAGCTTTGCTTTTCAAATTACTTACAGTTTCATTCATCATCATATCGTTTATGTTTATTAACTTATTGATTGCAACAAATAACTTACTTTTAATATTTTCACATATTTCAATATTTTGGTATATTGACTTTTTGTCTAAATTCCGAGTTAATGTATTAAATTCTCCATATAAAGCATTTATTGTGTCAAGATATTTTCCTTCGTTTTTTATAGTAACATTATTTCTGGCAACAATATAATTGATTACAAATAAACTATCACCCGTTTTGACTAATTCTAGTCCTTTTTTATTTTGATTTAGCATAATTAAATATATACCATCTTCTTGAATTTCTGTTGCTCTTATCATATTATTTGCTGAATTAATACTTTGGTAATTTTCTTTAAGAATTCCACCAATCGAATTACTGATTGAATTAAATTCGTATATAGACCAGAGACCTGAAATAAAAAGCATAGTTGCTAAAACAACAAATCCTAAAATTAATTTAACTCTTATTTTCATAGCTAATTAAAAGATTATTAAAAATGTTGATAGCAAAATTAAGTAAAGTAATCTAATTTTCAATTGTTAACTTGTGTAATTGCTGGTTGAGTAGTATTAATCAATACCTGAGTTTTTAATTTAATTTTCGAAAAGTTTTTACCATATCAGGTAAAAAATTTTTATTTTTGCTGTTAAAAAATTATAAATTATAATTTAGAGTAATATTATGGATCAACCAAAAGAATCAGAAATTCAATTAAAAGCAAATATTGAAATTAACAAGGAGTTCGTTCCACAAACCTATGAAGAATGGAAAGCAATGGTAGATGCAGAACTTGAAGGTGTTCCATTTGATAAAAAATTACTTACAGCTACATATGAAAATATAATGCTTCGTCCACTATATACAAAAAATGATTATAATGATAAAAATGAATTCCCTGGTTTTTATCACTTTTCACGAAGTAATAAAGTTGATGGTTACTTAAATAATTCTTGGCTTATTAGTCAAGAACTTCTCTATGGTGATGCCGATGAATTTAATTCAGCATTGAAATATGATATTGAAAGAGGACTATCTGCCATCAATATAAAACTTGATTTAGCAACGATAAAAGGATTTGATGCTGATTATTCAAATGTTGAAGATGTTGGTGAAGGTGGTCTTTCGATATCTGGTATGAATAGTTTATCGCGTGCTTTGAAAGATGTTAACTTGACCAAGTATCCGATTTTTATCAGCACTGGATTTTCAGCTCTCCCTATTATGATTATCTTTTTATCATATCTCAAGAAAAATAATATTGATTTTAAATACGTCAAAGGAAGCATTGAAGCAGATCCTATCAATTATCTTGTTAAATTTGGCGAGTTACCTGTTTCTTTAGATTTTGCATTTAAAAAAATGAAGCTGACTACAGAATATGTAATTAAAAATAATTTGAATCTGAGAACAATTGGAGTAAGTAGCCTTCAATATCATAATGCTGGTGCAAGTGCTGTTCAGGAATTAGCATTTGCTATGTCAACAATGGTTGAATATATTTCTCAACTTCAGGAACACGGTTTGACTCCAAAAGACACTCACAATAAAATTAAATTGTCCTTCGGGGTAGGTCCATTCTTCTTTATGGAAATTGCCAAACTCCGAGCGGCAAGAATCCTTTTTTCAAATATAATGAGAGAATACGGAATAAATGAAAATGAGATTGATATCTTTATACATGCAGATACATCTTCTTTCAATCAGACAATTTACGATCCATATGCTAACACTTTAAGAGCAACGACAGAAACTTTTTCCGCAATACTTGGTGGTGTTGATTCTCTCAATGTCAATAATTTTGATAAACCATTTGGATTACCTGATGAATTATCAAGACGTCTTGCAAGAAACACTCAATTGATTTTTAAAGAAGAATGTAATTTGAATAAATTGATTGATCCGGCTGGTGGTTCTTTTTATATTGAAAAATTGACAGAAGAAGTTGCTCAAAAATCTTGGGAAATATTTCAAGAAATTGAAAAGCAAGGTGGAATACTCGAATCTCTAAAAAACAATTATCCACAAAAATTAATTGAGCAAACAAATGAAAAAAGGAATCAGGATTTGTTCAAAAGAAAATCTGTTTTAGTCGGTACAAATATGTTTGCAAATACAAAAGAAACAAAATTGGAATTCAAGAGAATCGACAAAATAGGATTACAGAAAAAAAGAGCAGAATATTTACAGAAATTTAGAGTTTCAGCTGCTCAAGAAAAAGATTTATCTATTTTGGACAAACTAAATACTTTATTAAATTCCGATGATACAAGAACTATAGATACTGGAATTGATGCTATCCTTGAAGGTGCTACACTTGGTGAAATAACAAGAGCAATTCGTGCAACGACTCATGAATCAATAAAAATTAATAAATTAGAGAACAAGCGATTAGCAGAACCATTCGAAAAGATAAGAGAGAAAACTGAAGAGATAACCAAAAAGACGGGTTCTAAACCAAAAATATTTTTAGCAACAATGGGTTCGATGAAACAATACAAGGGGCGGGCAGATTTTTCACGCGAATTTTTTGAAGTTGCTGGCTTTGAAGTTATCTATCCAAATGGATTTATCGCAACAAGTGATATGTTGAAAGAAGTTGAAAAACATTCACCAGTTGCTGTTGTAATTTGTTCAACTGATGATAATTATCCCGATTTAGTAGAACCTATTGTAACGGGAATAAAATCTTTGAAAAATAAAATTGTCGTGCTTCTTGCTGGTTATCCAAAAGACTACATTGAAATATTTAAAAAAGAAGGTATTGATGATTTTATATTCTTAGGAGTTGATACTCATAAATTTTTCTTGTCTTTGTTAGAAAAAATAGGAGAATAATTTTTGAGTGTAGACAGAAAATATAATAAGACCCAAAAAGAAATAAATTTTGCATTAGTTGAAGATGTTCGTCCTCCTATTTATACAGCAATGAAATATTGGGGTAAGAAACCACATAATATTTGGCGAAAATATATTGAGACATACACACCCACGAATGGGATTTGTCTTGACCCTTTTGCAGGTAGTGCTATTAGCGCCTTTGAATCAGTTAAAGTTAATAGAAAAATTATAGCATTTGATTTAAACCCTTTGACTTCTTTTATTATTGAAGTTTTATCATCAAAATTTAACAAAGAAAAATTTCACAATGAAGTTATAAGGATAATAGATTTAGTTGAAAATGATGAAAATTATAATTATTATTTTACAACAAAATCAAGAAAGTACTATGGGGATGATATTATTCAAAGTGTTAAATGGAGTGAAGATATAATTTATGAGTTAGGAATTATAAGTACGATAAAAGACTCTAAAAGTAAAAAACAGAAGAGATATACTGCAAAGCCAATAGATTCAGATTTAGAAAAAATTCAAGAAATGGAAAATCTTATTATAAAAGATTGGTATCCCAGATGTGAATTCCCTAAGTCACCTTCTTTCTCAGCGAATTTTATTAGATGTATTGGAGGAAATACTTTTTCATCTCTTTGGACAAAGCGAACTTTATACATTCTTGCAAAAATATTCAATGAGATACAAAATGTTGAAGATATAAATATTAAAAAACAGTTACTTTTTGGTTTTATACAAAGTATTCATCTTTGTACAAAAATGAGTGTTCCAAGAAGAGCCGCTGCCAATAGAGCATTCTCTACTAGTTGGGGTAGGTCAGCATATATTTGTGCAAAGAGAAAAATGGAAATGAATCCGTTGCTTGTATTTAAAAGTAGTTGTTTTGGTAAGCAATCGGTTGAAAGTGCTTTAACAAGTGCAGAAAGTTATTTAGGGAAAAATCCGAAAATATTTTTTGTTAATCCGTCAAATAAACAAAAGCAAAAATTATCAGGTTTTAATATAAAATACGGTTCTGTTGATATAAATAATATTTGTGATTATATACCAGGCGAATCAATTGACTTTATAATTACTGACCCTCCATATGGTGGGTTGGTGCAATATCTTGACCTATCAAGTATTTGGTTGGTTTGGTTAGAGAATATTGATAAAAAATATAAACCAAATTATGATGCAGAAATAACGATAAAAAAGGAACATATAGATTTAGATATATACAAACGAAGATTTACTAACGGTATAAAAAATTTATACAAAATTTTAAAAAATGATGGTAAAGTTGTTTTTACTTTTCATAATAAAAATATAAAAATTTGGAACGCATTTTTAAATTCAATTTCTATTGCTGGCTTCAAAATTGAAAAAGTTATACATCAGCAAAACCGGAGGACTGGGGAGGCAAATGTTTCTAACCCTTATGGTACTTCGGGCACCGATTTTTATATTAGATGCATTAAATCACCTTCGATAAATATTAAAACGAATAAAGATGAATTTGAACATTTTGTAATTTCAAAAGCGATTGAAATTATTGCATTAAGAAATGAACCCACACCTTATCAATTTTTATTTAATGGTTTGTTATCTGAAATATCAAGTGCCGGTTTCGATTTAGAAGACTTTGATATTAATGTAAAAGAAATTCTTTCAGAAAAAATAGGCTCGCTCTTTAAGTTAACTGCTAATGAAACTAATAAATCAGGCGATTTTTGGTGGTTTGTTGAGCCGAAAGAGCATATCAAATATCCTGATAGGCTATTAACAGATAGAGTAGAAGATTCTATTGTATCTCTATTAAGAAGAAGAATTTCTGTTTCGTTTGATGAAGTACTTGCTGAAATATTCTTAAAATATCCTAATGGACTTACACCTGATATAAAAAGAATTGATGAAATTTTAAAAAAATATGCTATTAAATCCGGAGGTAATTGGCTTTACAAATCTTTAGAAATTGAAAAGGATTTTTCAATGCATACTGAGATATTATATAATCTTTCTATGATTGGTCAAAAACTTAGTTTCAAAATATTTATTGGCAAAAAGGAACAATCGGAAAAATTTGATAGAGATAAAAAACTCTCAGATTTTTGTGATTATTTGGATTTAGATTTTCTTAATTACTCTATTGAAAAATTAAAAAGAATACTAATGATTGATATGTTATGGCTCGAAAATGAAAAAATAAAATTTGCTATCGAGGTTGAAAATTCGACCAATTTTACATCTGGTATTCAAAGAGCATCTAATTTAGAAAAAGAAATCCCAAAAATTATGGTAATACCCGATGAAAGAAAAAACGAATTAACAAGTATAAAAGATAAATTATTTATTGATAATTTCAATTTCTATAAATGGCAATATTTACTTTATTCCGATGTTAGTAAAATTGGAGCGACACAGAAAATAAGCATAAATTTATTAAGTAAATTTTTATATAATTTATAATGACAGAAAGATTTGATAAACGAAATACATTAAACGATCTAAGTGGGAAAGAATGGTTGAAAAACACAAAAAGTTTTTGGCTTAGCGAAAAATCAATCCACGATAAAGATGCTTTTGATCATCCAGCGCCTTTCTTGATAAAAGATATTATGAAATTAATTTCTCTTTTTACAAAAAAGCATATGAGAGTATTAGACCCTTTTTGTGGAAGCGGAACAACTTTAATCGCTTCTCTACTGCTTGAAAGATATGGAATTGGAATTGATATAAATGAAGACTTCAAAGATTTATCTTATAAAAGAATTGAAAAAATATTTGAACCATCACTATTTGAGAAAAATAAGTTTGAATATCATATAGGAGATTCAAATGAAATAATATCTAAAATTCAAAATGTTGATTATATTGTTACATCTCCTCCATACCATAATATATTAAAAAATAAAGGTAATGGAACTCGAACTATAAAAAAAAATGGGTATCGCAATGGTGCAAGGATAGGTGTAGAATATTATTCAGAACTACCCGAGGATCTTGGTAATCAAAAAACATATAACGATTTTTTAAAGTTGTTAAAAGAGATAATGGAAAAAGCATATAATGTGTTAAAATATAAAAAATATTGTTCAGTTATTATTAGTGATTTTACTGTTGAGAAAAAGGAAATATGTGTGCATGGTGACATTGTTAAAATAATGGAGGAAATTGGGTTTGAATTTTGTGGAACTACTATACTCCTTCAAGACAATAAACCACTCTATCCTTTTGGCTATCCCTATGCTTACAAAATAAACCATATGCATCAGAATATAATTAATTTTAGGAAATAAATTAGGTAACTTTATGAACAAACCAGATTTCTCAAAAATAAATTTAGATTTGCACTCCACAAAATGCACTTATGCAGATTGGGTTAAAAAACTTAAAGATGTAACTAATCAGCATGATGAGAGTTTCGTTTCTGAATCAATGGAAAAAATTGTAATAAAACCTCTATACTGCAAAAATGATATCAAAGATTTTGAACACATTGATTACTTATCAGGTATGCCACCTTATCTTCGGGGACCCTATACCACGATGTATGTAATCCGTCCTTGGACAATTAGGCAATATGCAGGATTTTCAACTGCAGAAGAAAGTAACGCTTTTTACAGACGCAATCTTGCTGCAGGTCAAAA